>JAVBKB010000024.1:0-3581 GCA_031554275.1 Caryophanales bacterium
ATCAAGACAATATTCGATTATAATTAAATATTATCTTGATGGCGTCCAAGGCCATTTGTCAATAATCAGCACTAAATTTCAAGCCTTGTGTTAATGAATAATGATCATTCATTAACACAAGGCTTGAAATTTTGCTCTCTAACTCGACCTTTAGACTATCTAAGATTTAATACCAAAAGCCTTTTTCTTGTGCATCAGTCATTTACCATTTTAAATTCGCATCCAAAAGCCTTAGGTTCTACTCGAAAAACAATATGGTCAAGTTTATCACCGGCTGGTGCAATCGTTTACCTAGAAAAATACTTGGAAATATGACTCCTTAGGAGTGTTTCATTGAAAAAATCAACGCGCTTAGTCACTCTTAATTTTTATGGCTAGTTTGTTGTATTTGCAATTTAGGGTGAATAAATTTTTATATATACGACGCTTATTTTAGTACTACGATTGCCCCTTTAATCATGGGCATTGGTTATAACTTAGTTTTAAAAAAGAATGTAAGCAGTTAGACGATAACTTAGAAAACAAGTAAACAACTGAGAATTTCAAATTGAAAACTGTTGATGTATTGTGGGAATTTCACCTGCACCAACACTATTAATGTGTAAAAAATGATGAATATCTCATTTTGTTCCGTGTTGATTTAATCATTTCCTACGATATGGTTGTCAGATGCCGCTTTGTATTACTGATCACCTGTTCCGGGTGGGAGGTTCTTTTTATAAACAAAGGTGACTGCTCGAGGTTCAACTGAAAAGGTACCCATTGCATCACCAATTGTCTCTTTAAATTGGTAGCCAGGAAAGTTCTTTTGTTCAGCGGTGTATGGAGATCCAATCGGTCCGCCAGGAATGACAACTGTTTCAAGGGTTTGATTATTTTCGGTTACATACTGGACGGTAACACTTGCACCTAGCTCTCCGTATGGTTGCATGAACGTCCCTGTGAAGTCAGGATTGCCGCTATTTACTCCAGTCACAAATGAGGAAACCTCCTCTGAAATCCAAGAGAAACTGACTGTTCCAACATCTGGCAAATTAGACCATTTGAGCTGATTGGTTCCGAGTGAATAAACGCCACTGTCTGAAATGCTCTCTAGGTCGGGGACAATTGTGCCTACTGCACCCTTAATGGGATTATCCTCTTCAAACTCCCCATTATTGCTACCTATATAATTTGCAGTAACAACCTGATCTGTCGCTACAAAACTCATGCCTGGGTGAGCACCGAATACTGGAGCGAGGCTGCTGATGTCACCGATTTGATTCTGTGATAAATTTAACAGCAATAAACTGGTTAAAGTAGCAAGGGGTGTGACATCACTGATTTGATTCCTTAGTACCTGTAGCTCTTCTAACTTAGCTAACCCCGATAAAGGTGTGAGATCTTTAATTTGATTCATATTTAGTAGTAACTTTTCCAAATTTGAAGCTGATGACAGTGGTGAGAGATCTGTAATATCATTTCCGCTTAGGTATAAGTCGACAATATTCTCGTTTGCAAAGGGTAACAGGTTACTAATCTGATTTAAACTTAAATCTGCGCTATGAATCGGCAGACTAGATAGTGGTGATAAATCGATTATCTGGTTACCAGCAGCAGATATATCAAGTAAATTAGACATTCCTGATAGGGGACTAAGGTCAGAAATGCCAACGTTATCCATACCAAGTAAACGAATATTATGAAGATTAGCTAAGGAATCTATGCGATTGACAGGGTTGTCAGAGAAGAATAACAGTGTCAATTTACTTAGATTAGCGAGTGGTGTCAAATTTGTTATATGATTATCAGCAATTCTGAGTTCCTCAAGATTAGTCAAGTTACTAAGTTGTTCAACAGAGGTGATTTGATTCCTGCTTATTTCTAAAGTTACCAATTTTGTCAGTCCGGCAAGTGGTGATAAATCACTGATTGTGTTTAAATTTGTTTCCTCATACTTCAGGGTTAGAAAAGTTTACTTCCTCAAGATTGGTCGCATACTCAAGCCCTACTAAGCTGCTAATATTCTTTGCCTGATAATCGACCTTGGTAAGGTTCAGCATATCATCGGAAGTAATTTCATTCCCTTCAGGTATTTCAAGCTGTTCATGGATTAACAACTCTAAATCAGAATCAGCAAATTGGACATCAGCAGCATGTACAGTACCACCTGGTCGGCTAATTAGAATGAAGAAAATGCTTATTAGCGCAGCAGTTAAAAGGCTTTTTTTTATCATCAGTTTCTACCTCCATTGTCTGAAAATAATGTAAGTCCACTAATAATTTTCCTCTTTTCAAGAAATCTATTCCGAATTAATTATCTTTGAATTCTTCTAAATGTTTGCAAAGCGAAATGTATGAAAAATACTAGGCAACTTATCCATTCCTCAATTGAATTCATTCTTGGAGGTCGTTAATTCGTAGGAAAAGTTTCCTTTCTGAATTAAAATCCATTTCTTTTTTTAACTTATCAAATGGTTCAACAACTAAATATGTAATAAAAACTATTTTAAACAACGTTTGTAGTGGCGAAAACCTCACTAGGATCAACTATTTTTTTGAAATCGAAGTCTCCATCATTGATTAGATAATCCATTGAAAACGATTGATTACAAAGTAACTCATCTATTAGCGACATCTTATTATCACCTATTTGTTCTAGCAGCAAGCACTCATTTATCTTCATTCTCAAAAGGAGAAAGTTGCTCAGAGTAGGTTGCTTTACCATTCTCATCAAATCCAGTAAGTGTCAGCGGCTCTTCTCGCCTAACGGTTTTCATCTGGTCAACTGAGCGCTCCCCAATAATTCCTGAATTTCTTTATCTAAAAGAGTTGCAGAAATCGGAAGAATCCTATCCCAAACATCAGGGCCAAAGTGTAGCATGACATCCCGATGTACAAGATTGACTGAATACTTATTTGCCTATCTTGATAAAAAGCAGCTCAATCAACACGATGCATTAATCGAACTCATTTATATCTATCAGCCCATTAGCATTGCATAAACCAAAAAAAGATTAGTCAATAGATTTCGCAAGAAAATAAAATGCAATTTTTTCTCACAATAAGGAAATACAGGGTTAAATAACATTCAAATAAAATAAAAAATTCCTTATAATTAGGATAGGTAAGTCCTTACCAAATCCAAATTAAAAGGAACACACTCATGGATAAGGATACCAAAAAAACCACAATAAATGAACTGTTAAATTTTCTAAGGGAAGAAAAAGTTACACAAATTATCGATGATTCAGCGCAAAATCGATATGTGAAAAAGCTGTCTGCCCGTAAGTATCTCGGTGCATTTGTAATTGCACAAAGCCAAGAATTAGACAGCCTAAACCACCTTGCATTGCAATGTCAAAACAACGAAGATGTTCAGAAAGCGTTGTCGCTATCGTCAATTAGTGCCTCACAGCTATCTAGGAGACAAAATGCTACATCGCCAGAATGGTTTGAAAAGGTCTTTCGCGAATTGGTCAAGCATCTACTAGCACGAACGAAGCCAACTGGAACGTTCAAAAACATCGGAAAGCTCTATGCCATAGATGCATCAACGGTTTCCATGTGTCTCACAGATTACGAATGGGCTGGTTTCAAGA
>JAVBKB010000105.1:0-7723 GCA_031554275.1 Caryophanales bacterium
TGCTTGTGGTGAATTCTTTGTCGCTTTAACAGTTACTCGTACACTGTTTTCTTCAATTCGAACGAGTGCATCCGTGTAGCCTTGTGATTTGATAAGTGTCTCTAACAAATCTTCGGTTGAAGAAATGTTCGTTAAGTTCTGCATTTTCGTGTATGCTTTACTTCTCTCTTCTTCAGAAATATTTGTTGTTGCTACAACTGATTGTAATTCTTCCTTCGCTTTACTGCGATTATCATTTAATTGCAGCCTCATTTCAGCGAAAACCGGGTCTGCATCTGTCACTTCTTCAGTAGATACCGTTTTTTCTTCTTCACTAGTTTGATTTAAGATCGATGAAGAAAGATTTGCCTTTGGTGTTGTCAAATAATAGACGCTTAGCACAGCAATTAAACTTAACATTGTCATTAACCAAATAGTTTGTTTTCTTAGTAACATGATACTCCTCCGTATTTATAAAAGTTTTTCGAACAATTCAATTCATTGATGAATACTTTCCCCAATTAAATAATGCCTAACTGGTTAATACTGCTTATCTTGCCATTACTGCAACGCGGTGACTGGGCACATCTAACACCTTTGTAACTGCCTCTATTACTTTGGATTTTATCGTAATATTGTCAACACCATCTGCTACGATCAATACTCCTGTTACTTCTGGCATATCAGTTTGAATAACGAGAGGAATATTTTGGTTTCCGTCATCAATAACAACAACCTTGTTATCACTTGTTTCCTCTTCAATATTTCTTTTCCCATTATCTTTATCAGTTTCTTCAGTTTGTTTTTTCGTAATAGAATTATTCTTTTCGTAGACTTTCTTCTCGGATGAAGAAAGCTTGACCATCACTGTGACATTGTTAACGCCTGACATTAACTCAAGTGCGTTCTTCAACTCTGCTTCATAGCTTTTCTCAAGAGATGATTTTCTTGGCTCATCACCAGTTGATTGATCAATTGATGGACTTACTTGTTCTGAAGTTGGTTTCATTTGATCAGCAGCAGTTGCCGCATCCCTTTGCACTGCAAAGAAATGACTCAACAGCATGAGCGTGACACCTAATACGAAGACAGCAATCAATTTTGCGCTGATTTTTTTCGACTGTAGGTTATCAGTTATTTTTTTTATAAAATTAGAAAGTAGATTTCGATTTTCCTGCAACGGTGCCTGCTCCCATCTGACTTTGGTTATCAGCATTACTTATCATATTGATTGATTTAACAGAAGGCTAGCAATGTCAGTCTGCGGTTACCTTATTGCAAAAATACGGCAAGCAACAAACCACTTATGTATGAATTGTTGTGGTAACGACTTGTTTCTTTAATCCCCATCGTTTCTCTAGCCACTCACGTATTTCTCCTTCTTTCTTACTTTCTTTTTTTGGTGCCCCTCCAGGAGAGATTTCTACGGGTTCTACTTTTTCAACAGTCCCTGTAGAAGTTTTTTGCAAAACTACGTGAATGTGCTGAATATTTTCTGTTTTTAGCTCTTTGGTCATGTCCTTTAATTCGATTTGCACTTCTACGACTGCATGTTGGAATTTATTCATCAACTCCCCTTCGGCATCTTTTTTTAATTGGACAGCCATTTGCTCCAATATATATGCACGATCTGCATGATTTATTTCTGTTTTTTTATTTTCGATTTTTTGTACAAAGATATCTTTATTTTGATTGCTCATTGCTGACAATTGTTCCTCCAGTTTAAATGTGAAATCCTGCTGAAATAGTTTCACAATTGGTGTAAGTAGGATAGCAACCAAAATCAATCCCACCACAAGCTTTGTGTACTTGCGGAAAGTATTACTAGGCAGGATCATATCCAATACAAGAGCAAATAACATAAATACAATTAAATTGATTACAAAATTTTTGACAAAATCCATCTCAGCGCACCATCATCGTAATATTTCCAGTTGCAATAATAATCGTTACAGCAAGAAAGAACATGAATCCTACTAAAACATAAGCAGCAAATAAATAAATTAAATTTTTCCCAATAACTTCAAGACTCTTGACTACAACTCGATCACCAATTGGCTGTAATACAGCAGCAGCGATACGATACAAGAGTGCAATAACAAAGATCTTGATTGCCGGGAATACGATAATTACAAACAAGACAATCAGTCCGAAAATCCCAATTGAGTTTTTCAAAAGCACAGAAGCATTGGCAACTGTATCCGTTGCATCCGTCAACATTTTCCCAACAACTGGGATGAAATTCGAAGAAACATATTTTGCCGTCCGCATGCCAACACCATCAGCAACTGCGCTTGCAATACCTTGAATAGACAATACCGCCATGAAAACCGTCATCACAATTCCTAGAAGCCAAATTCCTACAGTTCGCATGAGGGTAGCGATAGATGAAACCTTGATTTGATCAGATAACTCATTCACGATTCCAAGAATTGTAGAAAAAAATAACACACGAATCACAACATATTGAACAAGTAACACTGAGGTATTGATGAAAAAAAGCATAATTGGATGGAGAAATGATGCAGATAGCACACCACCAGAAGTTGCGGTCATCGCAATTAGAACTGGAATAATCGCCATCAGAAAATCCGAAATCGTGCCAATGGCAGCAATAATATATCCTGCGACCGTATGAAAACTCGAAATCGCAAACAAAACTAACACCATGACCACAATTGCACTTGCCACTTTGCTAACATTCGATTGTTCGAACGAGGTTTGCAAGGTATTAAGCACTGCACTGAAAACGGTTAACAAAATCAACATGCCAAGAAGTCGCCCATTGGCAATCAATTCTGCAGCAAAGAATTTCAGTAGCCCTCCTCCCCAATCACTAAACGTTGCCTTGCTATCCCCTTTGACAACATCCATTAATGAATCAGTTGCGTCAGGTAGAAAACCATGATATTTAGTGGACACATCCTGCCAAAACGGTTCGATTTCACTCACATTAATCTCCTGCTGCTTGTCCTCCGGTTGAACTTCAGCACTCGCCAAATCCATCTTATTGAAAAAGATAAATAGTAAAAGTAAGCAAAACAATAACTTCTTCAAGATGCCCATCCTTCGTTTCTGGACTTGACTTACAACAGCTTGCTTTCTCAAAATATGTTCTTCACATACTTGTGAAAATTTGTTCAAAACACACTTCTATGGATTGCGCAGTTAAGCATTTGGGATAATGTTTAGTATACTTTCGATAATTGCCGTAATTATCGGGATTGCCATTGCAAGAATGATGATTTTTCCTGAAAACTCTATTTTAGATGATATCGCTGCTTGTCCAGCATCCTTCGTAATTTGCGAAGCGAATTCTGCAATGTATGCGATACCTATGATTTTTAGAATGGTTGACAAATAAACCATATTTATATTCGAACGTTTTTCCATCTGCTTTTGTGTTTTATCTATTTCTTAATTTTTTCCCTCAATGAATAAAAAATTCCCACTACCCACAATGGTAACTAGAAAAAACGACAAGGTAGGTTTTTGCTCCTTAATGATGATTGCAAGAAAAGCTGCTATGAGTGCGATCCCAACAATCTGTACAATCTCCAATTCAATCACTTCCGTTTGAGATTAAAGTTCGAATCTGTTAAAAATCTTAAAATTAATTCACCATGGGTCTTTGGAAACTACTCATTGGAAAAGAAATACTTCACGAATTTTACTCATCAAATCACCGATAACTTGAGCAATATTAAATAAAATATAAACAAAGCTAACAAGAATCACCCATTGTGAATACTCTTTCTTACCCACTTGATCCAAAATCGTAACTACAAACGCAACGATGAGTCCTACTCCAGCTATCTGGAAAATCAAATCAATATTAATTCCCATAAGGATTTGCTATAACGAGCTCAAAATCGAGATTTTGCGTTATAGACGACTTCGCCTCCTTTCTGGTAGAAACAGCTTTGTTCATTTCAACAACCCATCCTATATTAAGAGAACGACAACCAGTAACCCACTCAAAACACCCAAAGATTGATACATCTTTGCATAAGTCCGCTGTCGATCAATTGCTTCCTGCTCTATACGGCTTAAGTGAGTTAAGACAACCTTAATTTGTTGTTGCTCAGTAAATCTGTCATGCTTTCCCAATGTTTCACCAAATTGCTTCAAAACCTCATATTCTTCCGTTTGCAATGCGGTCTTGTGCCATACAGTATCTAATGACCTTTGGAAGATCTCTGAAATTCCTGCATCCGCTGCTACAAGATGGAAAGCAAGTGTTTCAAAAAAAATCGAGGTGGGTGCGGAAACTTGGGTAGCAATTCTTTTGAAAGCCATTTGAAGTGGAGCTTGTCCATAGGAAATTTCCGCTTCCAAAATTTGTAACGCAGACTGGAGTTGCCTTAGTTGGCGAATATGATGATGTAATCTCCTTGCATTACCAAAACCAATTAAAGTTGTCGAAACAAGCACGAAGCAAATGCCCGCTAGTTTAATCACGATATCACGTCCTCAATAATTGCCAGACTTCACTTTATTTTGGTATAGCGCCGAGCTACCTTTTTCAACTAATTCATGTATCCCTACAACAAATCCAGGTTGATCTTTTCGTGAAAGTACAATCACCCTTTTGAAAACACCCTCATCTATGATTGTCCGCATATTAGGACGACGCATCACATCTTCTAGATTTTCACCATGAACACTTGTTATCAAGGATATTCCAGCGTTCACTGCCTCGCGAATTGCCTCGATATCTTCCACTCGTCCAATTTCGTCTGCAATAATCACTTCTGGACTCATTGAACGAATGAGCATCATCATGCCCTCTGCTTTTGGACATCCATCTAACACATCTAATCGAGAACCAAAGGTTAACTGAGGAACGCCTCCGACACAGCCAGCAATTTCTGAACGTTCATCAACTATTCCCACTTTTCTTGCCTCAACACCCTTTTCCCCCTGTGAAATTAATCTTGCAATATCTCTTAGGTAAGTGGTTTTACCTGATTGGGGTGGACCCAAAATTAGCGTTGACAACCATTTTTTCTGAAACAATGCAGAAATTAATTTCTCTGCCACTCCTATTTTTTCTCTTGCAATTCGAATATTAAATGAGCTAATCTCTCGTAACCCTTTAACAAATCCGTTCTCAAGTACTACTTTCCCTGCTAGTCCAATACGATGACCACCTGCAACTGTGATGTAACCCCGGCGCAATTGTTCGTCTAACATATAGAATGAGAATTGACTGATTCGATTCAGAAATTGATCTGCCATTTCTGCTGTGACTAAATTTTTCCCGAAAAGCACTTCCTGTCCAAAGGCAACTTCAAGTGGTCTGTTCACTCGAATACGAATTTCCTCAATCTGAGATAAATGCGCTTCTGCAACAACCATTAATTCGTCATAAATACTGCTTGGTAGAAGGGTTAACATCTTGTCCAAGTGCATCGCTCCATTTAATATGAAAATGTTCATTCTGACTTTTAAAAATATATGAAGTTAGATTGGCAAATAGACATATGGTCACAAAAAAAGCAATGAGGCAACCTCATTGCTTACTTGATTTATGCGATTTCAGAGAAAAATATGAACAGTGATCATTCTATTTTGCTTACGAAATCTTTTCACTAGATAGATTCTATTTTGTTGTTACTGCTTCATTAGTTTGCTTCAAAAGGACTTTGCGTGATAAATTCACTTTGCCTTGATCATCAACTTTCATAACTTTCACAAGGATATCATCACCTAATTTAACAACATCCTCACACTTCTTCACTCGCTCAAGTGCAAGTTCAGAAATATGGCACATTCCCTCTTTACCTGGGAACAATTCGATGAACACACCAAAATCTTTAATAGAAATAACTTTTCCAAGATACTGCTGTCCAACCTCAACATCACGAGTAATATCTTCGATAATTTTCCTAGCTTTTTGAATCATTTCAGCATCTGATGAAGCTATAAAAACAGTACCATCCTGCTCTATATCTATCTTAACACCAGTTTCTTCAATGATTTTATTGATCTGCTTTCCACCTGGTCCGATAACATCACGGATTTTGTCAGGATTAATTGCCATCACTTCAATCTTTGGTGCATACTGTGAAAGCTCTGTTCTCGGTTTATCTATTGTTTGTAGCATATGTTGAAGAATATGGTTTCTCCCTTTTTGTGCTTGGACAAGGGCTTCCTCAAGAATTTCCTTTGTCAGTCCAGAAATTTTGATATCCATCTGCAGTGCAGTAACACCCTTCTCAGTACCAGCTACTTTGAAATCCATATCACCAAGATGGTCTTCCATTCCTTGAATATCAGACAAAATGGTATATTTGTCTCCTGTTTTCACAAGACCCATTGCGATCCCTGCTACTGGTGCTTTAATAGGAACGCCTGCGTCCATTAATGCTAATACAGACCCACAGATACTTGCTTGTGAAGAAGATCCATTTGACTCAAGCACTTCTGATACTAGTCGAATTGTATAAGGAAAGTCATTTTCATTTGGGATAATTGGTTCCAAAGCTCTCTCACCAAGTGCTCCATGACCAATTTCACGACGGCCAGGTCCACGGCTTGGTCGAGTTTCTCCAACACTGAATGATGGGAAATTATAATGATGCATGAAACGTTTGGTTTCTTCTAATCCAAGACCATCTAGTTTCTGCTGATCACCCATAGCACCAAGTGTACACACACTCAATACTTGAGTTTGACCTCTAGTGAATAATCCTGTTCCATGTGTTCTGGGTAATACACCAACTTCTGATGATAGTGGGCGGATTTCATCAAGCTTACGTCCATCAGGGCGAATCTTCTCATCAGTAATAAGACGGCGAACTTCATCCTTCACCATTGAGTAAAGGATTTCATTTACTTGTTTCATTGTTACGGCATCAGCTTCTCTAGATTCGAACTGTTCTATAACAGTCTTCTTCACAGCAGAAATGGCATCTTCACGAGCATGCTTTTCCTCTGTTTGAACTGCTACTTGCATTTCCTTCAAACATAAACCTTTGATTTCTTCTAATAACACTTCATCTAATTCGAATAGCTGTACTTCAATCTTCTGTTGACCAACAGCTGCAACAATTTTCTCTTGGAATGCAACTAGCTTTTTGATCTCTTCATGTCCAAACATAATCGCATCCAACATTGTCATTTCAGGAACTTCATCTGCTCCAGCCTCAACCATGTTGATTGCCACCATAGTTCCAGCAACTGTTAAATCAATATCGCTCTGTTCAGCTTGTTCAACTGTTGGGTTAATGACAAAATTACCATTTACACGTCCAACAACAACACCAGCTATCGGACCGTCAAAAGGGATATTCGAGATAGAAAGCGCAAGTGACGAGCCAAACATTGCAGCCATTTCAGTTGAACAATTCTGCTCAACACTTAATACCATGTTATTCACATGGATTTCATTACGAAAACCATCTGCAAACAAAGGTCTAAGTGGGCGATCAATTAGACGAGATGCTAGTGTTGCACGCTCACTCGGTCTTCCCTCACGCTTAATGAAACCTCCTGGAACCTTTCCAACCGCATACATTTTCTCCTCATAATTAACTGTTAGTGGGAAGAAATCCGCTTGCTTTGGCTCTTTTGAAGCAACTACTGTACTTAGCACCACAGAGTCACCATAACGAATTAGAGCTGATGCATTGGCTTGTTTCGCTAACTGACCAATTTCCACTATCAACTTCCGGCCTGCCCAATCCATTGAAAATACTTTCTTTTCTTGTTCCATACTTTTAATCCTCACTTTTTAGAA
>JAVBKB010000043.1:0-10618 GCA_031554275.1 Caryophanales bacterium
TTATGTAGTTTATTATATTCTACATGTGTAGAATATCCTTGTCAACCATCTTTTAGATAAAGAGTGAGAACACCTATTAAAAAAGTTGTGCACAGCGAAAAAGTACTTTTGTAGGCACGCTATATTGTTCTGCAACCCGTAAGCTGTTTGGGTAATCTATCTGAATTTTTTTTAAGTGTTTTTTCTGCTAGGATGAATCTCTCTATTTTTCAGCCATAGAATGATTATAGTGGTTGATTAAGTGGAGATAGGGTTCTTTGTTGGAGGCAACAGCATGATTGCTGTGTTTCTGTACACCTTTTTGTTGTCAGCAATCATTGGGATGACCTTGCTTGCTCTTAAAAAAGTAAAACTCAAGGACACCGTTCCGATGGCACCATTTGCCTTCCTTGGGATCAGTATTCAAGTGAAAGCAGCTTCAACCTTGGAAATGGCGATCCCCTGAACATCCTCTTGAATAGCTACTTGAACAACCTCGTCAACTGAGCGATTATGTCCTAAATGGATCACCTCGGAAGATCCAAATTAATCCCTGTTTCCAACTGTCATCAGAATAAAGTGATCTATTGCCTATTAATTGAATACATTGTATCATCATTGCAAAGAGCAGAAAATCGTGCGAGTCATTG
The DNA here is from genome assembly GCA_031554275.1 of Caryophanales bacterium. GTDB lineage: Bacteria > Bacillota > Bacilli > JARBTR01 > JARBTR01 > JAVBKB01. The sequence goes on from JAVBKB010000043.1 coordinate 630, forward strand.
TTTCATTATTTTGATCTAAGCTTATTCAATTTCATGATGAATGGAAGATCGCTATGAAGTTTGAATTATTTACGTGGCCACATTATCTCATTCTAATTACCCCAATTGCCGCAAGCTACATTCTTTTTATAGTAATGAGGGGAAAGAAATTTGCAAAGCAGCATCTGGTTGGGAAGACGATGGCAATTGCTTTGATCTTATTTCTTGTCGTTAGGAATATCTATAACGGGTATAACGGAGCGCCAGTTTCCGATCTCGTTCCGCTACAATTATGTCATTTATCAGCATGGGTGATTGTACCTGGAGCAATTCTAACTAGGAACAAATACCTATCTCTGATCGCGATTACTTTATCCTTGCCAGCAGGTTATATCTCCTTAGTATTTCTTCATTACGACAACTTGTTAGAATTTCAGGCTATTTTATACATCTTGTTACATGCTTTCATCGTAATTGGTGCTTTATATCTCGTGCTGATTTACCGGCCAAAGTTTAACTTTGCGGATTTTGCAAAAAGCTTTATCATGTTAGTTGTCTTCTTTTTGATTACAATTGTCTTAAACAATCTATTTATTAACACTGGTGTGCCTTCATACTACTTCTATAGTGTGATTCCTGAGCCTGGCACCCCGCTTGAAACATTTTATGAATGGGGAACGAACTACCGTGTCCTTGGGCTGACTGTTAACCCAATCTATAACGGTTTGGTTATTCTATTTGGCACTGCAATTATGTTTTTATTCTATAAAATTTACAGCTTAATTCCACAAAATAATCGCAAAGTAGAAAGATTTGTCGATACAAGTTATTGGAGAAAATGAAAAGATGTTGGTATACATAATTGGTTTTATAATTGTACTTTGCATTGCTGTTATTGTTTTTATTAACGCACACCCATCGTTCGGTGGAAACGCAAGTAGCAAACAAAAAAAGACTTATCTACAGTTTGATAACTATAAGAATGGAAAATTTGTTAATCCAGTTCCGACAAAGATGAATATGAACGTCTCTAGTCTCTTCTCAATGATGAAGGATTATATGTCTGGAGGCAAAGACCGTAATCCAAGTGGTCGGATTCCTGTTACAGTCACTGATTGGGATAAGGTTAACGGTAATGAGGATAACGTCACATGGTTCGGACATTCTGCTTTCCTACTCAGTATTGATCACAAAAAACTACTAGTAGATCCTATGTTAGGTACTGTACCTTCACCGGTTTCCTTTGCTGGGAGCAAGCGATATAGCGAAGATATTTTGCCTATCATTGCCGAAATGCCACTCATTGACGCTGTGCTTATTACCCATGATCATTATGACCATTTAGATTATAGTTCAATTAGAAAACTTATGAGTAAGACTGGACATTTCTTTGTTCCTCATGGTGTAGGTGCTCACTTGGTTCGTTGGGGAGTTTCAAAGGAGAAAATCACGGAACTTAATTGGTGGGACGAGCTCGAGTTTCAAGGCTTAACGATTGCGCTGACTCCGTCAAAGCATTTTTCTGGTAGAGGCGTATTGAATAGCAATTCGACACTTTGGGGAGGCTGGGTCATTCTTGGTAAAAACACTCGTTTCTATACAAGTGGGGACGGGGGATATGATTCGCATTTCAAGGAAATCGGGAATAAATATGGCCCATTTGACATGACATTAATTGAAGGCGCGCAATACGATCAGCGTTGGAATTGGGTTCATATGACCCCAGAAGAAGCTGTACAGGCTCATATGGATGTAAATGGTAAGAACATGATGTTAATACATTGGGGTGCTTTTACCCTCGCCTTTCATGGTTGGACAGAGCCGATAGAACGAGCAATACAAATTGGAAAAGCAAAAGAAATCAATCTATTAGCCCCTAGAATTGGTGAAACCATCTCGATAGCTGGAAATCTATCTATTCCTGTTATACCTTGGTGGAGAAAAGAAGTTTGAAATGCTGATATGATGTCAGTATTTTTTTTTGAAGAACATGATGAATGGGTTTCAATTTAGAATTTAAACATAGTTTCTGTCAAAATGTCGAAAAACTGCTGTTAGGTACCATAAGCTCAGTGTCATAGTTTTTCGCCAGAGCTGTGCAAACAAATTCAGGTTTATCTGCTAAACTAGTTGACACTCTTTTTGAATATTTTTGAACTGTAACAACTAGAGAATGAAGGCTTCATTATATTGGTAACTATATTTTGTTTTTTGACTTGAAACAAAATGGTATAATGTTATGAAAATTTAAATCTGATAGTATAAATCTTGTTATTTGCAATAGTGACCAAATGGGTTTTAATGTTTAAGTAGCTTTTTGATTGTCTCATTGATTTTTATCGGATTTATCTTCATGATCTTAACCTTTTTGTACAAGCTAGGAGGCTATTTATGTTTTGGGGTATTCCAGACACAAACACTTTTCACACTTTTGGCAGACAGCATCTTGTTGCGCTTTTGGTAGTTTGCTTGATGGTTGTGCTTATTTTCATTTTTAGAAAGAAGATTCGAAATTCAGGATATGACAAATTTATTCGGTATTCTATTTGTGCTTTATTTATCGTAGGTCTTCTGATCGAGCAGATTTGGACGGTTTACCATGGTCGATGGAGTTTCAAAGAATCGCTCCCGATCTCTATTTGCACGATTACAGAATTGGTGGCATTGTATATGCTGACCAAGAAATCTTATGGCGCATTTGGGTTCGTGTATTTCGGTTTGGTTGCGACTACACAAGCGATTCTGACACCCTCGCTTTCTTTTGGCTTTCCAGCAGTCTCTTACTGGTGTTATTTTGTGAAGCATGGTTTGTTGATCGTTGCCCCATTGTATATGATTGCCGTGCATAGTTTCATCCCGGCGCACAAACAATTATGGAAGTATATTGGCGTGTTACTTGGTCTAGTACCTGCTATATTCTTGATCAATTACTTGACTGGCGGGAACTATTGGTTTATTTCAGAAAAAACACCGAGTGTAAGCTTACTATCCTACCTGGGATCTTATCCTTGGTTCTTGGTTTCACTACTGGGTCTTGCTGTCGTCCTGTGTTATCTGTATTATTTACCGTTTGGGATTAAGAAAAATCACAAGAAAAGAGTAAGCTGATGTTTTGGGGAGGCATTCCGACATCGGAATTTAAGCTGTTCGGACTCTCTCATATTATCGTAATTGTAATCGTAATTGGCGTTGCCCTACTGATCTATCGAAACAGGAAACGAATCGGGATTAGTAAATATGAGAAGCACTTCCGAGTTATAATCGCCTTGCTTTTGATCATACAATCGATCATATACCAGGCATGGCTTATCAGCACTGGCACTTGGAGTATCGAAACATCCTTACCATTTTCAATCTGCGAATGTGCAGCATTTCTATGTATCTATATGTTGCTCACGAAGTCAAAACAGGTTTTTGAAATCGTTTATTTTGCGGGAACAGTTATCTCGTTCCTAGTGGTTCTTTCGCCAGCACTTAGCTTCAACTTTCCACATATAAGATTTATCGAATTCTTTATGGAACATGGACTAATCGTAATTGCTCCATTATATATGGCGTTTGTGCATGGATTCAGACCTACATGGAAATCACCATTGAAAACCGTGCTGGTGATGAATTGCTGCGCTCCGATCATTATTGGACTCAATTACGTGACCAAAGGAAACTATTGGTTCATCGCTAATTTACCTGAGCAACAAACCATTCTAAATATATTCGGCGGCTACCCTTGGTACATTTTGGTCGCGGAAATTGTCGGAATCATGATCTTCTATCTCGCATATCTGCCGTTTGGTTTAACAAAGAGAAAAGATCAGGTAAGTCCGATTCCTGATGAGAAAGGTGATTCTCGGTAAAAATAGTGAATTACCTCATTAGAAAAGCACAAATGGGAGTGGATATCAGAGCTTTAGCTTTGCATATCAATGCCGTTTGTGCATTTTTTCATAAAATTATATTTCTATCGGAATCAAGATTTATTCACACCAATAGAGATTTTCTCATTTCTTTAATTCAAAACAGAACAAGCTTACTTTACATACTTGACTATCTATTCCAAATCTCGCCTGATGCATTTCAAGGATTTTTTTCACAATTGAAAGTCCAATCCCATTGCTAACCAATGAGCGCTTATGGGTCTTGGCTTTATAATAGCGGTCCCAAATATATGCAAGTTCCTCTTCTGGAATCCCTTTCCCTGAGTCAATTACCTCAAATCTTACTGCGTTTTTCAGATCAATGATGTTTATTGTAATTAGCTTATCCTCTCCGATATAGTTGATGGCATTCCCGATCAGATTATAGATTACTCTTTCGATTTTGATTGAATCAGCGTACACATATTGATCTGGATCAATATTGGATTTGATTTGGTAATCCATTTGCGCAACAACGACGGCAAAGCGTTGAAGGATTGCCTGCACACATTCACTTAGATTGACATTTTGTAAATGCAGTTCTTCATTATCAGTTTGTAATTTGGAAAGCTCTAATATGTCATTAACCAAAAGGGAAAGGCGATCAGTTTCATCGAGAATAACCTTCAGATGAGTCTCGCGCTTCTCTTTCTTATCACCTGATAAATCACGTATCATTTCAGCATAGGCTTTAACCATTGTTAGTGGTGTCCGAAGGTCATGCGAAATATTTGCAACTAATTCTTGTCGCAATTGCTCCACCTTGGAAAGTTCCTTTGTTGTATAGTTTAAGGTTGATGCAAGATGCTCAACTTCGTCATATTCTTTGGCATCGAAATGGACATCATAGTTACCGGTTGCGAGTTGCTGCGCTGAGGCAGTAATCTTCGTGATTGGGCGGGCAAGCCTTCTAGCGATGAAATAGGAAATCAATACCCCGAAAAACAGTGCGGTAATTGTAACATAGATCAATTGTGTTTTTAAAATACTGGTCGTTGCATCTACTGGATCTAGGCGAGTTGAAATATATAGCACATCATCATCCATTTTTACGCCATAAATGAGGCTTTCTCCAGGAAACGGATCATTTTGATATGTATAGGATATGGATTGCTCCTCACTTGAATTTAATTTCTCGAGAAATGATGTATAGTCTTGAGGAAGGGGTCTAAACAAACTGTCATCTCGGTTCTTCTTGTGGTTCTTGTCATCATTTTTCGGGCCACCATGTTCATCAGAGCTGTAGCTGATATTTCCATTTTGATCTGTTACATAGACAAGGATTGAATTGTTAAATGTCAAACGATCAATCGTTGAATTGAAATCCTCATTACCGTGGCTCTCCGCTATTTCTTGTGCAACCTTCTGAATATCTCCTTCTTTCATTTCTTGATAGAAGCTGTTTAGGAAGACAATTTGTAATAGCCAGAGTATTGAAAGAATAATTGCTGAAAAAAGCATGAAATAAAGCCAAAGCTTAAATCCCAAACTTTTGGGTCTCAGTTTCTTCATTTATAATCATTCCTTTCTTCAGCAATGCGATTTTTATAATTCGAATTTGTAGCCCAAACCACGGATGGTGACGATATAATCCCGATAAGGCCCAAGACTATTTCGTAACATTTTAATATGTGTATCTACAGTACGGTCTTCTCCAAAGAAGTCATAGCCCCATACAGCACTTACAATACTTTCCCGAGTAAGTGCAATGTTCTTATTGGTAACTAAGTAAATGAGCAAATCATATTCTTTGGGTGTCAAATCGACTCTTTCGTCATCAACAATTACTGTTCTGCCAAGCACATCTATTTTCAAACCACCAAAAGCAAGTGCAGTTTCCTCTTGCTTGGTTTTCTGACTATTTCTTTTGATTACTACATTGATCCTTGCCATCAATTCCTTTGGTGAGAAGGGCTTGACAATATAATCATCGACCCCGATTTCAAAACCAAATAGCTTGTCGTACTCTTCACCTCGAGCTGAAAGCATAATCGTCGGGATGTCTTTTGTTTTTTTAATTTCTTTACATGTAGAAAATCCATCAAGTCTTGGCATCATGACATCCAAAACGATCAGATCAAAGTTTTCTGTTTTGCAGATATTCACAGCTTCCATTCCATCTGCAGCTTCAGTTACCGAATACCCTTCGAACTCTGCATACTCACGAATAACTTCGCGAATATGTTTCTCATCATCAACTACCAGTAATCTTTCCATGTTGTTCTCCTTGTGTGCATTAATAAGAAAATTTTAACATGATTGAAAGGGTGACTCAATGCCCTGTGAAAAATAGCGTAAAAAGCAATTGATTAAGTCAGTACTCAATTGCTTTTCGTAATGCTATTGCTTACCTCGATACCGATCTCGGTCAGCGAATCCGCTACTGCTTACTGCGATTTCCATTCGAGCAGCGAATTCGCCATTTTGCTATTGCTTACCCGATACTGATCTCGGTCAGCGAATCCACCATTCTGCTACTGCTTACCCCGATTTCCATTCGGCGGACCACCCATGCCACCATTTGCGCCACCTGGGCCGCCGTTGCCGCCCATACCGCCATTGCCACCGCCAGGACCACCCATACCGCCATTGCCATAAGAGACATTGATGCTATCAGTAGTAAATTCACCAAGTGTTGTGCCTGTGGTGTAGTTTCCATCCTGATATGCACCATCAACTAGTTTCCCGCTATGTGAACCACCTGTTTTGATAGTATATGTTTCTTTTGCTACTAGCTTTGGAGAGCTATAGAAAACACTTGAGTAACTATTTGCTGCTTCAAAGGTGCCAATTTCTTTACCATCCTTCGAAGAGATATTCATGATTGTGCCTTTCTGCTGAGCAGAGTAGATATAGACTGATTGTTGCTTTGAGTTGGGATCAATAATTGTAGCCATGTTTCCACCAGTAGCAAAGATTTCACCGCCATTAATGCTTACAGTGTAGTCACCATCGCCGGCATCGATTGGACCATTGGCATTGTTTCCTGAGGCTACATAGATTGTGCCACCGTTAATCACCATATCTGCATTTGAGTCCAAACCATCCCCGTTGCCCAGTGTATAGATATTGCCATTGTTAATGATTAAGCCATCGCCAGCATTAATTGCGTCATCTTTTGCTGTGACTTTGATCGTTCCGCTATTAATGAGTAGAATGTCATTACTTTCGATTCCATCAGCACTATTGGCGTTAACTATTAAAGACCCTTCGCCATTAATAGTTAAGTCATCTTCGCAATATAACGATGCAGTATCATGTGAGCCCCCATCCGTAACTACATTTTCTGTACCTGCTTTTAAGGTCAGGGTTGTAATTTTGTCATCCTCGGCATAAATTGCTGGACCTGATGAATTGGTAATGTTGACACCATTTAGTTCAATATTGACTTCTGCTTTGTCAGCCAAAATATGTAGCTGACCATTATCCAAAGTTCCACTCACCGTATAATTACCCGCTTTTGTGATGGTAACAATGTTGCCTTTCACTTCAGCGCCATCCCCATCAACAGTGATTGTACTACCTAAAGTGATTTCAGTTGCATTTGAAAAATCAGCCACTGGCACGATCTTTGCATCAGCTTCCGTCAAGTGCGCCTTTGCCGTTGAGGTAGAATTGTCTACGTTAGCTGTATTAGCGGACTTCGTATTTGCAGTGTTAGTTGTTCCTTCATTATTCGAATTGCCACAGCCCGTAATCAGCATAAGTAGTAGCACCATTGCTCCGATTGTTAATAGGTTTTTTTTCATTAGTAAGCTCCTTTTAAAAAATTTAAGTTATTAAATCAAATGTAATCTGTAATCATGAATAGTCAATGATCATCTCGTGAAAATTGTACCATCTTCCGCACACAAAACCATCACAAAGCAAAAGTTCTATTTGGCTGTCCTCGGAAAATCAACATTTTAACTAATCAACCTTTCTTCCTTTGTTGTTACTTGTCTATGTGCCTTTACCTGATTTTTTTTAATTTGAAACACTAGCAATCGCTGAGCACAGAAGCTAAAGATGCAAAGGGCAATTTCTGTTGTGATTTTCGCGATAGTCAGTGGCATGCCTACGGTTAGATTGAAGAAGGAAATCAGATAGTAGTTTGCGACTAGAATCACGACTGCTAGCAGGATGTAACGCGGCAGGGATTGACTCGTTTTCACTTTCCTGTTGGTATTGAAAATGTACTTGTTGTTCATGGTGTAGTTGAAAGTAGCGCTGCAAAGTCGAGCAACAACAACCGACAATAACAAATTTGTTGTAAACAAGCTGAGTACCAATAGCAATACCAAGTCAATTGCTGCCGATAGAAGGGAGGTAGCACTGAACTTTAGGAGTGGCCAATATACCCGAGCTGAATCTTGAAAAGTTCTAAAGTGAGACGAGTGATTCGTTTCTGAGTAAATGGTTTTGATTGCGAGCTCAGTCATTGGAATGTCTTTCGAATGGGCAGCCACCAACAAATTCATTTCATATTCGAAGCGATCACCAGGAACGGATAGAAGAAAATCGAATAGCGAAGCAGAGTACCCGCGCAAGCCTGTTTGTGTATCTTGAATATCAATTCCTGTTAGGAAGCGGAAAACATACTTGGTCACTGTGTTTCCGAATTTACTTCGCATGGGCACCTTCCCATCGAATTTACGACCACCTAATATGATAACGTCATGCAGCTGCTTGGTTTCTTCAGCAACGCTCAGGATGTCTTTCGGCAAATGCTGACCATCACAATCAGCACACACAACACCATCGGTTTCACCAATAGCCTTCAAATAACGAAACCCGGTTTTCAATGCAGCACCTTTTCCGCTATTCTCCGAATGGACAATGACATGACAACCTAAACTACTAGCCTTTGTAAAAATCGATTGAAACTCCGGACCACTGCTGTCATCAACAATAATAATTTGCTCATTTGTGATCTTTTGTAAGTCTTGTATCAGCTTAATCATTTTCAAATTTGGTTCATAGGCAGGAATTAGTATTTTCATTGTACAGGTCCTCCTTAATAATGTCGTTACTATTAGTATAGAAAGTCATTGTGATAGGTTTGTGATAGTAGGGAACATGTTTTGTGATAATTGGTGGGAATAAAGGGTGGTATAACGGCGAAGGGTAAAACTGAGATTTAATTTAGATTTATTCGTTTTTCGTGGGCTTGCAATGTCGAAAAAAACAATAAATTGACAAAAAAGGGTGAGTGGCATAGAATTTTAAACAAAAAAAACATTCCGAAAAGGAAGTGGGAGATTGTATGAAGAAGGTCTATTATACATTTATCATGTTGATGACACTCGTAATCAGCATGAGCTCTAGCATACAAGTGTACGCCGAGAGAGACTGTAACAAACTTTGTGCTAATTCCTAGAATGGCAAGAAGCAAAACAATTATTAAAAAGGTGTTCCAGGTGGGTATACAAGGACTGTATCACAACTCTGAGGATGCCCACAATTTACGTTTTAGAGCTCGTTTTCGGAGAAGATGTTCAGTTGTGCGAGAATCATGTCCCAGCCTCTGTAACGCATTTTCCACTTCTCTTGAATCTTCTCTGAAGCCAAGTATAACATTTTGAGTAAGCTCTGCTCAGTGGGAAATACTGCCTTGGTCTTCGTTACTTTGCGGAACTGACGATGCAAAGCCTCAATCGCATTAGTTGTGTAGATAATCTTCCTGATCTCTGGTGGGTAGGCAAAGAAAGTGGCAAGGCTGTCCCAGTTGTTTTCCCAGCTCTTTATGGCATTAGGATATTTTCTGTTCCATTTCTCTTTTAACTCTTCAAGATGATTCAGTGCTTCGTCCTCAGTACTTGCCCGATAGATTAGTTTCAAATCTGCCATAAAGGCTTTGATATCAACGTAAGACACATATCTTGTGCTAGAGCGAATCTGGTGAATGATACAACGTTGCACAGACGATTTAGGGAATGTAGCTTGAATGGCTTCTCGAAAACCGTTCAGTCCATCTACACAGAAGATACCGACATGTTCAACCCCGCGGTTCTTCATCTCGTTCAGGACAGAAAGCCAGAATTTCGACGATTCTGCCTGCCCAATCCAAATCCCAAGAATGTCTTTATAGCCATCCATATTCACACCCAAAACAAC
>JAVBKB010000119.1:0-11883 GCA_031554275.1 Caryophanales bacterium
TGATAGCAACGAGAAGTTGGATAGCTATTTGCAAATGAAGGAATAAGAAAAAGGAATACAAAACGCATCTCAAGACGCTTCTTGATCAGGCATAGTCTGATCCAAGGAGAAAACAATGAGATGCGTTTTTTTTGCAGCTAACTGGGCTTATCTGAAATTCACATCAGGATTAGCTTGAGTCCTTGCCATCTTGTGCGCAAACAATGTCGTAGTTCAAGTTAGCTTTACAGTCCCTATCTCGTAGCAAGCTGATACTGTCGATTTCATTCTTTGATTGCCTCGTAGCAAGCTGGTACTGTCGATTTCATTCTTCGATTGCCTTGCCACGAAGGCTTTAAGAACATTATTGCTTCGCTGGCTCAACATGCTTAGCAATAAATTGCTTGTCTGATACATCAATCAGTACATGCTGCCCCTTTTGCAGGCTTCCTTTCAACAATTCCTCCGACAAGAAATCTTCAACATGTTTTTGCAGGGCTCGGCGCAGTGGTCTAGCGCCATACTCCACATCTGTTCCTTCTGCAATTACCATGTCTTTAGCTGCCTCAGTCATTTCGATATGAATATCCTGCTCTTCAAGACGCTTCACCAATTGATTGCTCATCAATGTTAGAATCTCTTTCAAATGTGTTTCCTCCAATGAATGGAAGACAATTGTTTCGTCAATCCGGTTCAAGAACTCTGGGCGAAAGACTTTCTTCAATTCTGCCAGCACTTTATCCTTCATACTTTTATAATCTGCGGTTTGATTCTGTACCGAGAAGCCAACAAACTTATTGTTCTTCAATTGTTCTGCACCGACGTTAGAAGTCATGATAACAACTGTATTTCGGAAATCTACTCGGCGTCCTTTCGAATCAGTTAAGATGCCATCTTCTAATACTTGTAGCAAGATGTTGAACACGTCGGGGTGTGCTTTTTCTATTTCGTCCAGCAATATTACTGAATAAGGCTTGCGCCGAACTTTCTCTGTTAGTTGTCCACCATCATCATAACCGACATACCCTGGTGGGGAGCCAACTAGCCTAGAGGTTGAATGCTTTTCCATGTATTCTGACATGTCTACGCGGATCATAGCCTCTTCGTCACCAAACATCGCCTCCGCTAAAGCGCGTGCCAATTCTGTTTTCCCGACGCCAGTAGGTCCTAGGAAAATGAATGAGCCTATTGGACGTTTTGGATCCTTCAATCCTGCACGAGCGCGACGGATTGCTTTTGAAATGGATTCAACCGCTTCCTTCTGACCAATCACACGTTTGTGTAAAATTTCTTCCATTTTCAACAGCTTCTCTGACTCAGCTTGTGCCAATTTCTTTACTGGAATTCCCGTCCAACTAGAAACAACTTCTGAAATATCATCAATCGTGATTTCAGTATTCTCCTGACCACGGCTTTCCTTCCATTCTTTCTTGGTTTGCTCTAATTGATCTCGAAGCTTCTGCTCCATATCGCGAAGCGAGGCTGCCTTTTCAAACTCTTGGCTCTGCACAGAGGCATCTTTTTCTTTACGTGCTTCCTCTAATTTCGCCTCAAGTTCTTTTAAATTTGGCGGGGTCACATATGAGCGAAGTCTTACTTTAGAGCCTGCTTCATCAATTAGATCAATTGCCTTATCTGGAAGAAAACGATCTGAAATATAGCGATCAGATAGCTTCACTGCTGCTGTAATCGCTTCATCAGAGATCGAAACACGATGATGTGCTTCGTAGCGATCGCGTAAGCCCTTCAATATTTGAATTGACTCTTCAACGGTTGGCTCATTCACTTGAATTGGCTGGAATCGTCTTTCAAGTGCAGCATCTTTTTCAATATACTTGCGGTATTCATCTAGTGTTGTAGCACCAATACATTGAATTTCGCCTCGTGCTAGTGATGGCTTCAGAATATTGGATGCATCAATGGCACCCTCTGCCCCACCCGCTCCAATCAATGTATGTAATTCATCAATGAACAGAATGATATTTCCTGCCTGACGAATTTCATCCATCACCTTTTTCAAGCGATCTTCAAATTCACCTCGATACTTGGTACCTGCTACAACTGTTCCCATATCCAATGTCATCACGCGTTTATCTCGAAGCGTTTCGGGAATTTCATTATTAATGATTTGCAATGCCAACCCTTCAGCAATTGCTGTTTTCCCGACTCCTGGCTCCCCGATAAGGACTGGGTTATTCTTTGTACGACGTGATAATACTTCGATCACACGTTGGATTTCCTTACTTCGACCAATCACCGGGTCCAATGTTCCTTCTCGCGCAATTGCTGTAAGGTCTCTTGCTAAGCTGTCAAGTGTTGGCGTATTTGCTGAAGCATTTGAACCACCTGTTGAATTTCCTGTATCATTACCACCCAACAACTGCAACACATGCTGTCTCGCTTTGTTCAGGCTGACACCCATATTACTCAAGACTCTTGCTGCAACGCCTTCTCCTTCGCGAATTAGTCCTAGCAGGATATGTTCAGTACCTACATAGGAGTGACCGAGTTTTCTTGCCTCGTCCATTGAAAGCTCAATGACTTTCTTTGCTCTTGGTGTGTAATAAACCATTTGCACATTTTCACTGCTTTGGACGATGAGATTCTCAACCTCTTGGAGAACGGCTTCTGCGCTAAGTCCTAATGCTTGTAATGCTTTAGCAGCAATACCTTCCCCTTCACGAACAAGTCCTAAGAGAATATGCTCTGTGCCAATAAATCCATGTCCATGTTGAATGGCTTCTTCTTGCGCCAATGCTAGAACCTTCTGTGCTTTTTCAGTAAATCTTCCGAACATCATGTTCAAACCACCTTTCAGGGCTTATCTTTTTATAAATAGTCATTTATCAATTTCTAATAGTCAAGCAATTGTGTCTCGGATTAAACTGGCACGATAGAAATCTCTTTCCTCTGGAGACAACTCTTTTCCAGCGTAGCGTTGCAGGCATCCTGGTTGAATGGCAATCATTAATTCGTTAAAAATATTGCCATTTAATCCTGAAATAATCCCTAAATCAATCCCTACCCTTACTTCGGATAGACGTTGTGCAGCTTCATTGCTGGTAATTAAGCGGGCATTCTTCAAAATACCGAGAGAGCGAAATACTCTATCCTCTATACTTATTCGAGCAACTTGTAAGAATGATTTTCTTGTCTCTTGTTCTAATGCAATAATCTGTTCGACTACTTCCTTGAGATCATTGGTAATGGCTGTTTCAGACTTGCCCAATGTGATCTGATTGGACAGCTGATAGAGGTTTCCAAACGACTTACTTCCCTCACCATAAATACCTCTCACCACAAGTCCGATTTTACTAATATTCTCTGTAATTTGATCTAACTTTCCAGAGAGCGTAAGTGCAGGTAGGTGCATCATTACAGAAGCACGTAGCCCAGTGCCAACATTAGATGGACAGCTTGTTAAATAACCTATTTTCTCATCATATGCGTAGGTGATTTTGTTTTCCATCCAATCATCTGCTTTCATTGCCAAATTCAATGCTTCCTCTAATTGAAATCCAGGCAACAAACATTGAATTCGCAAATGATCCTCCTCATTCACCATGATACTGAGTTCCTCGCTCTGAGACAATAAGCATGCTCTATCCTCTGAATGGGCTGCTAAATTTGGGCTTATCAAATGCTTTTCAACCAGTACATGACGATCAATTGGTGCAAGATTATTCATTTTGACTAATTCAACACTACCCAAATCGGGAAACAATTGGTCAGAGAAATTAACCTCAATAATATTCAGCACCTTTTGATGTGTATCTAATTCTGAGTTCGGAAAAGGTTGGGCTTTGATATTCCGAGCCAAACGCACCCTAGTACTTAAAACAACATCACAATTCGAATCAGATTGCCTCATCCAAGGGCTAATGATTTGATCTAAGAACCGTTCTTTAGACATGGTCTGCAGCCTCCCGAATTTGTTGTTCTATCGTATAGATCTGATCGCGCAGTGTTGCTGCTTGTTCAAATTTTTCTACTGAGATTGCTTGTTGTAATTCTAACTTGAGCTTACCCAGCTGTTGATTTAGAATAGCCATTGGATTTTCTGCAACAGGATTCTCCACTACCGGCGTTTCTGCAACCGGCGTTTCTACTGCCAAATCACCCTTACTAGCTGTCATTATCCGTTGTGGCACTTTGCCATGATGAAACAGATTGCCTGCTTGGAAATTTTTAAAAATCATCGGCAATTGATTCTCAAAGGCACTGTAACAATTTTCACAACCAAACTTACCTGTTTCAGAAAACTTCTTCATTGTCAGATTGCAAGTCGGACAAATGATTGTCTGCTGACTTGGCTTGTTCTGCGTAATCTGCTCGCCATTTATCATGCCAAACAAAAACTTATGGAATGAGAATGGATCTGGTATTTCTGGCAGCTTCACACGATCCTTAGCACATTGTTCACAGAGATGAATCTCTGTATTAATGCCATTAACGGTTTGTTTAATAAACATAGTCGCTTGGTTCGTTTCACAGGATTGACAAAGCATCTTATCACTTCCTTTTATTAATCATTTCTATTCTAGGCTATAGCGGATCGTTTGAATCATTGCCAGCAAAATTCTTGCGCGTAATTCATCACGTATTGTCAAATCAGAAAACGCTAATACATTTGCATTCACAGCACTTGCCATTAATCTCATTTCATTTCTGCTAATCACTTGTTCTTCATACAGACGAACTATCAGTGATTCTGCACGGCTTTGTGTGATTCGGTTGCCAATCAATGCTTCAACCTGTGCGATGAGATCAAAACGATCATGAGCTTTGACTTTCACAATCCGAATGTAGCCACCACCACCACGTTTACTTTCAATGAGGAATCCCTTATCTAAGGTAAAACGCGTATTGATGACATAATTCACTTGCGAAGGCACACATTGAAACTGCTCTGCAATTTCACTCCTTCGAACATCAAGATGTTCTAGATTGTTCATACGAAGAGCTTCCTTTAAGTAACTTTCGATAATATCCGAAATGTTTTTCATATGCTCACCTTTCGAACTTGTTTGACTTTGACTATCTTTGACTATTATTATATACCGATTTAATGGAATGTCAATTATTTTCCGCTTGCCAATACCAACACAAGTGCTTTACCCACAAGCGGAATCTTGATTTTTCCGTATGACCGATTTCATTAATAGTTATTGCTGATGTTTTTAAAGGATTTTTACCAAACTATATAACATAGATCCATGGCTAATTAGAACTGTTGACTCAATTGAACAAGCTGACGGTAACAGCAGATCACACTCTATGTGAAGTGGTACATTGCAGTCGTATACGACGAAGGGTATTTAAAGAGGAGATGCGAGAATTTGTCGGACAAGCTTTGATTATCAGATGTTTCGTATACTTATGATTCAGCTGGACAGCATATAAATAGCTGCTTCGAATGAAGGTTGTGCATTCTTAATTTTTAGTGAGAGAACGGAAAATTAGATTTTTCTAATTTGCAATCTTCGAGTTTATTCGATATGATTGAGGAAGTTAGATAATAAATATTATAATCTAGGGAGGATATTAATCATGGCGAAAGAGCAAAAAAAGGAATTAGAGTACATTGTAGAAGCAAATAAAGTACTGGCAAACTTAAATGTGTTATTTGTGAAATTACATAACTATCATTGGTTTGTCACTGGTGAGCATTTCTTTGGACTTCATGCAAAATTTGAAGAGTTATACGATGAGTGTGCACTTCATTTAGACGCAGTTGCCGAAAGAATCCTAACAGTCAACGAAAAACCCCTTGCTACATTGAAGGAATATTTAGAGATCGCAACTATTAAAGAGGCTACTGGAAAAGAAAATACTGCTGCAATGGTGAAAGCAGTTGAATCTGACCTACAAATGATGGCTGACGAAATGTTACAGGTTGCTGATTTAGCTGACGATGCTGATGACTCATTGACAGAAGCAATGTTCGAAGAAATGGCTGAAAGCTTCAAGAAACACGCATGGATGTTACGTGCTGTGATGGGAAAGTAAGCTAACAACTTTCAAAAGTTTATTGATTATACAACCTAAATACAAAATCAAAACACCAGAGAAATTCGATTTCAGATTTCTCTGGTGTTTTTCTATTTGAGCGCTTAAGATAACCAGCAATTCTCTAATAAATTCTAACCCAAAAAAACATTCAGCTACTCGAGTCTCTTCTCGATAACTGAATGTTTTTGTGTACGCGCCCGAAAGGATTTGAACCCATAGCCTTCTGATCCGTAGTCAGACGCTCTATCCAATTGAGCTACGGGCGCATGATGACAACTTGATGATACCCTTATTCTATCACTAGTATTGTCATTCTTCAACTATGTTATTACTTTAGAAACAGGCAGATATTACTTCGGGAACAAGCACAAGCCTGGTCCCGAAGGTGTTTTCTATCGATGTCTCATGAGCGGGAACAGCAATACGTCGCGAATCGAATGCGAATTGGTGAGCAACATCACAATTCGATCGATACCAATTCCTAAGCCCCCAGTTGGAGGTAGACCGTATTCAAGTGCTTCAATATAGTCTTCATCCATTTCATGCGCCTCGTCATTGCCTGCTTCTTTCTCCAAAAGCTGTGCTTCAAAGCGCATCCGTTGATCGATAGGATCGTTGAGCTCTGTAAATGCATTGGCGTGTTCACGCGCAACGATAAACAACTCAAAGCGATCCGTAAATCTCGGGTCATCATCATTCTTCTTAGCAAGTGGCGAAATCTCCACTGGATGCCCATAAATAAATGTAGGCTGTATGAGTGATTCTTCTACTTTTTGTTCGAAAAATTCATTAATTATATGTCCCACTTGCATCCTGCTAGTGATTTCCACACCATGTTCTTTTGCAAGTGATCGTGCATCTTCAAGTGACATTGATTTCCAAAAGTCGACGCCAGTAATTTCCTTGATAGCGTCTACCATATGAAGACGTTTCCATTGCGGTGTTAAATCAATCTTGTATTCACCATAATCAATCACAGTAGTGCCTAGCACTTCTTTGGCAATGTACGCAATTGTATTCTCAGTAAGAGCCATGATATCAGTGAAATCAGCGTATGCTTCATACAATTCGATCATCGTAAATTCAGGATTGTGGCGTGTCGAAACGCCCTCATTTCGAAATACGCGACCGATTTCATAGACTTTCTCAAGTCCTCCAACAATGAGCCGCTTCAAGTGCAATTCGATCGCAATTCTTACATAGAGCTCCATATCAAGTGCATTGTGATGGGTGACGAAAGGACGAGCAGCAGCACCACCTGCGATTGCATGTAGCATTGGTGTTTCAACCTCAAGATATCCTTGTGAATCTAAGTATTCTCTCATTGCACGAATGATTTTGCTCCGCATGATGAAAGTCTTTTGACTATCGGGACTAACAATCAAATCAACATAGCGCTTACGGTAACGCTCTTCGATATCTTTTAAACCATGAAACTTATCTGGTAATGGTCGAAGGGCTTTCGCAAGAAACGTAAACTTTGTTACTTTAATTGATAGCTCACCAACTTGTGTACGGAAAACAGTTCCCTCAACACCAACCAAGTCGCCAAGATCAGTCATATCAAAAATCTCGTATGCTTCTTCGCCAACTGATTCTTGGCGGACATAGATTTGAATTTGTCCTGAAATATCCTGCAGATGAGCAAATCCTGCCTTACCTTTGCCACGCTTTGTCATCACACGACCGGCAATCTTCACTACGTGACATGCAGAATCTAAATCTTCCTTGCTTGTATTTTCATAACTGGTCAAAATATCGCCCGAAACATGTGTCCGCTCATAGCGCTTTCCAAATGGATCGATTCCTTGCTCACGTAACTTGTTCATTTTGTCACGGCGAACTTGCAATTGATCGTTTAATTCCTCACTCATTTTTACTTCTCCTTAGCTGTTTGAAATCATGTATATTACTATAACACATCTCTCATTGAGAGGAAATCTAGAGTTGCGATTTTGCGTGATAATACTGACTAACACCTATTTCAATTGTAAAAATGTATAATTTTTAGACAAAAAACTGTCTTAGATTAATTTTTCTTTCGTGTGCTTCCGGAGAAAGCCTTCTGGCATGTCCGCATTCCTTATTAAAACGAGATACATTTGCGGTCGAAGCAGCTATCTGGATAGTGATTTTTATTAAAAGAACATTGGCTAACCATATCCTTTAGTGCATTTATTTCTCGAGGTTTTTGCTTTTTTGTCCTGTTACCCTTGAAAAAGCTGCTTCAAACATTATAATTGAATTGTAATACATATATGGAGGGGAAAACATGCTTAAAGAGTTTAAAGAATTTATTTCTAAAGGCAATATGATAGATTTGGCAATCGGGGTTATCGTTGGTGGCGCTTTCTCACTAGTGGTCAAATCATTGGTTGAAGATATTCTAATGCCGTTCATTGGGATTTTATTGGGGAAAACAGATCTGGCAGGCTTGAAGTGGGAAATCACATCAGATCTAGTCCTGCACTACGGGAAATTTTTGCAAACATCAGTGAATTTCATCATCACAGCATTTTGTATCTTTCTCATCGTCAAAGCTGTAAATAAATTGCGTGGCGCGGACAAAGAGGTCAAACCGTCCAATGAAGAGCTTCTATTGACAGAGATCAGAGACTTATTGAAAAAGTAAACAGGTCATTTTCGTGCTGTCTGATTATGATCGATTTTATTAAGAATGACTCCTTTAATTTCCTTTCATACTTGAATTGGTTTTTTGTGGTCGATTGTGGTCAAAACCAAAATCAAAACGCTCAACCCCTTTATTCATCAGGTGTTGAGCGTTTCTTGTTCCTATGGAATCGGTGGGAGTCGAACCCACGTCCAAAAGCATCTGCACTTTAGCGTCTACAGGTATAGATTACATATTAGAATTTCGCTAGTCTATTAGCCTGTAATCGGGCGACAAGATTTGCTAGTCTGGTTGTTCTCTTCCATTGTCCTCAGACGGTGGACGCCGGCGTATCCTACTAAAAGTGGGCCCTTACAACTTCACATAGGCGATGAAGAAGAAGAGCTTCGCTGTCAATTAAGCAGCGAAAGAAACATTGTTTTTGCCAGTTATAGGCTTTGACGTTGATGACGGAGCCGATCCCTCCAACCCGCAACTAAAGCTTGATTACCCCTGTCGAATCCGTAACGATCCCGCGATGATAATCCGCAATTCTAAATTTAAGCTTTGCAGATTAAGAAAATGTGTCACGGCGCTACGAAGTAGTTCAAGGTGACGCTTGGCATTTAACTCAATGCAGCAAGCCATCCTAAACATAATTGTTAAATCATCATACCATAATTCTATCAAAATCCAAGTGGAATATGCTGGTTAATTGAATTTCTGAAGAATTTTTTTCAAATCCTCAGATACTCAATCCAAACTATTCAAATTTTCTTGTGCGAATTTAACAAATATTAATCGATTTCCATTATTAATAACAAATCTAAGCCGTTCCTTTGCTTCTTCAAGATCACCCTATGCTATTACAATTAGTCCTAATTCCAGATGACAATTCTATAATCAGTAAGTTTTTCAGAAACTTTTATTTCTTTTTTTGATAAAGCTTAATCATTACTGATAGTAACAGCCAATATGGTAATACAAAACACAATGCTACAAAAATAGTTCGCACTGCTTCTTGGCTCAAATTCTTGCTAGATGTCTTCGCTAGATAAGTCCCTACTCCATAAGCAACAATGCCGACGGAAAATCTTTGAAATGTGCTTTTTTTCTCAATCTCATTCTTAGACACATTTTTACTCTCTAATTCTTTACTCATTTTTCTAACAAAGAAAACCCCTAGTATATATGGTATTACTAGCGCCAATAGAATTATAAGGTTGTCTTTCAGTAGGCAGTACATCAGTATCGCTACTGAAAAAAATATCATTGACACAATTACACTATCTATCTCTTTTTTTGTAATTCTAATCACCTAATCCTCGTTTTATTGGCTATGACTACTAAAAATTCTATCAAAAAATGCTGTGTATCTCCTTTACTTCGTAGGCTAGTTTTAATTCGGTATCAGTAAACCATCGATCTATACAAAAATGATCACCTATCAATACATCTTATGTATTAGATAATATTTAGATTTAAGTCACAGCTGTTCGTACCTAGTTAGAAATATTCGTCACCCTTAAATCCCAACACCAGTTTTCTTAGCTTAAAATCCTCTAAAAGAGGGTTCTATTTTTGTAATCAGGTCTTGAACTTTTTCGCCCTCAACTTTGTAATTCAGAAGATCTTCAATGCTTTCATAATACATTATCGACAATTCATCACCAATTTGCAAAAAGCATATTCTACCTTCTGGAAAGGTTATTGAATAGTTTTTTTTTATTGTATTTAAATTCGATCTCACCACCTCTAGTCAAACTATTGATAAATTCTTCTGCATTTTCAAAGTTGCAGCGTCCATCTTTTTGTTCAAATTCTTTAAGAAATGACAAATCTCCATGCAATTTATCATAATAATAACTATTATCTGGTAGCCATTTAACTTCATGTACATGTGGAACAGAAAAATGTTTCGGATTCCCATGATCTGTATAATGTGTCTCTCTAATTAGTCTGGACTCATAACCGAACACAATTGCTCCTGTACTGTAAGTTATTTCTGGTTTTTTATATCCCTTTAAAAATTCTTCAAAGTATTTATAAAAATTATCAAATGCCTCCACATCATTTGCACTAAAAAAAGCAATAATATGACCCCAGCCCTGGCTAGACTTTACGTTAAACCTTTCTTTAACATAATCATGGAAATCAGGGAGAATTGATTTGTAGTTAATATCAATCTCATATTGACGTTGCCCATACCCATCTATATAGGCCTTTAGAAGCATTAATGATTTCCCACCAATATAAGCCATCGGTTGTTCTTATATATCCATCAGTTTTTTACAGAATAAATCCATAATTTCCTCCTTGTATAAATTTTACTGGCTTTTCCAACCGGAACTGGCGTTCCTTCAAATGTTAATCTATAAAAATATTACTATTATGCAAATTTGATAACTTAATCGGATGTATCAGAAAACCTCTTCAGTGTCCTAAATATCGAGTTTCAAAGTACCAAAGTAATATGTTCTTCCTGCAGGTATTTTTTTTCTTTCCACAATCCTAGCTGTTGAAATCTAGATTCCATAGCCTTATCGATAGGATATAAATAGCAAATTTTTTCATGCGAAACTGTTCCTAGCAATAATTTCTTCTCGTGAAAAAAGCATAAATCTTCAGGATACTTACAACCCTCTAAAAATATTTTAGAGTAGTATTTTTTCAAAACGGAATTTGCTTTTAGGGAAGCTTCATAAACATATACCTTTAAATTAAATCCAGATGGCACATAGTAACAAAACCAATGTTCTACTATTTATTTTTCAATTAAATAAGGTTCCATTTCTTTCAAAAAAGCAATGTAGGTAGTTTTTTCTTTTGAAGAAAGTGCTCCATTTTTCTTAGTAAGTGTAAAGTGACTTGACACTTCAAAACATAAGTCTATCAAACAATTAAAATCTTGATTCTCAATTTCTTTTAGTTCAAGCATCTTTGACATATGTTTTTCTCCTTTATTAACACACTTTTGAATCTATGATATTTTAGTCACTGGTTTATTTTAACATGTAATTTAAATAAACCAATGACTCTGTTGTATGATTTGTATTATAGACGTCCTTTGATTAATCTTTTGATTTATCAATATATATACTCACCAAAGAACAATTGTTATTCCTGAAAAACAAGAGAATCCACAGGAATATTAATTTCCCTAGGGATTCACATATCGCTAAAAGTGGTTGTTTCGCTGTTTCCTTCCGAATCGGTGCTGCTTATCAGCCGTCCCTTGTTGTCATACTGCTTGGTCGAAACAGCACCCGTCGCACTGGTTT
>JAVBKB010000214.1:0-24899 GCA_031554275.1 Caryophanales bacterium
CGCCAGAATTGTTTTCCCAGCCCCAGGTGCGGCAACTATATGAATTTTGCCATCATCCCTATACGAATGGATTTCATCTAGGATTCTCTTCTGGTAATCTCTAAAATCATACTTAAATTTGCAATGATCAAAATAATTCATGTGCATCTCCAATTTAATTTAATTGCTGCTATTTTTTAATTCATTCATTAACACCTTAATCTCAGCGTCAATCGTGCTATTATCCTCACTAAACAAATGATTAAGAAATTCATTAAATGCTGATTTAATTTTCGGTAAAACAGCTTCAATCGTTGTCACAATTTTCTGGTTTTCTTGGCCAGTCAGCTTATTATCTTTGATCACAATATATTGTTCCAAAAGGGTGATCGTTGTAGGGATATAATAGTCTATAAAGACAGTAGCTTTGGCGATTTTGTCCTGATGAACAGATATTTCTTTAAGGATCTTATCCGATGAAATGCAAATTTGTTTTAAGTGACTAGCAACAGGGTATTGATTTGCTTGCGAATATAGCTCTCTCAAATGTCTAGTTTTGCTTTTTAAGTCTTGTAATAATCCGATTTTGTAATTTAGGTCATCATTTGTTGTGGATTTATCGAAAAGTGCCATGGTTACCTCCTCGTCATTGCTTTTAACTCATACAAAATTTGTAGCAAATATCACTTACCTGTGTTGCAGTTGAATTTAGTCATCATCAACTAATCAATGGCTGCTGAGGCAGATTGTTTTCTAACAGAACCCCGCATTTATCGGTATATCATTATTACTTTTGATAATCTTTTACCATACTTACCATGAGTGCTCACTATCTGCAATCCCTATAAACCTTCAAAACCAAGATCATATTTTTTCAGAGGAAATTTGGACTGTAATACTTGAAAAGAACCTCGTTTTTCTACTTTTGACAAAAACATCAGTTTGGATTCAGACTCACTTTGCGACAGGCAATCTTTTATTTCTTTTACACTATCATTTGGTTCAAAGTAAAAATAGAGGCCGACATAGGCCAAGATGCTTGCATTATCATAAAAATTTCTGATTACTGCACAGTAAAAAGCAGGATCTTCTGTCCAGGTACAATCACCTGTTTCCCACGTTAAGATATCAAATGCACAGTCAAATTTGGTTTCTGCAAATTTCTTGTATGCAGACCAGACAGTTTTCATATCCGCATCTTCAGAGCAATTTGCATCATTCAACTCTTTTCTTAATAAATACTCAGCTTCTTCTATACTAAACATAAAAACCTCTCTAATAAAAATCTGAAAAGTCGATCACGATATTTTCGCTTGCAGTTTTATTAAGACAAAAAAGAGAAGTGCGGAATACCTTATTTACTTTGTTATTAAAGTTCAATAACTTCATGTTTTCATCATAGATTGAACATCATAATCAGCTTTAGCTTTTGTAATTAACACTGATTTGTGTTTTGTTAACTAGCTTTCATGTGAAATGTCAGTCAAATCCAACTGACTATCAAATCGAAGTACCAATAGTTGATCAGAGTACTCTTCTGGTAACGAAAAATCAAATGTGCAATCAATATCCCCAGAACTTGTTGGCGCAATCCAAATTTGACGAGGTTCAAGTATTTGAACGAATATTTCTGTAGTAATCTCATCTACAGAATCTACATCAAATATTTCTAAAAGTGCTTCCTCATCCATTTCTTCCAAAGCAGACTCAATGAAATCCATGATCACATCATTTTTCGCCTTATTATTGTCTATTTCATTTATTGCCTTCTCATACAGATTGGGTATATTTTCAAGAAAATTTTTGACAACAGCTATATTTTTGCTAGTGATGAAATCCTCCCAAATATTCAATGATGTGCGGATTTCCTTATCATCTAGTTCTAGAGTGAAATCCTTCAAAATCCCTTCGGAATTCGGAAACTTGAGAACACCAAACAAACTTGTTTCAATTGTGACATCTTTCATCAAAAACCCTCGTTTCTACTGTTTTTCTTCATAGAACAAAACGGTCCCAAAGTGCAATCTAGTTTAAGTCTCGACTCTAACTTGGCTTACATCTAATGAACAGCGCTTGTCATGCGAGCATCTGCATCACGATAGACTTCCATAACCAAATTGAGGGATCGCTTATCTAATAATCCTTTTAATTATATCAGGTCAATTGCAATCATGGATTAAATTCTCCCTTATAAAAAGGTATCATGTACCAGAATAAACTCGTTAGCATTCTAAAGAATTCATTAATACAGCTTTAAATCATTTCACATAATCATAATTCTAGATTAAAAAAGGAAGTTTGAACAACTCCCTTAGAAAATATCATTTTGGTTAGAGTTTTGCTTATACCCTTCATTCATCAATATCCTCAATCCAACATTCTAATATATGCCCATTATATTTATAAAGTTGCGTTACATCAACACTTTCAGTAACAGTTGAAAGACGACCTGCATGCTGGGGAGTGTATGTTAGCGTATAGCCATCTCCGCTCGAAGATATCACTGCTGTACCGATTTCATTTACCATCAAAGAAAAATCATACTCATTGATTTGATTTTTCATGGCGTTTGCCTGAGCTTTTATGCCTGCTATTATATCCTTTGGCAAAGATTTCGGCAGTTCTGTTATATATCCATTCATTTGTAGGTAAGCATAAATATATTTTGCCATTTGTTTCTTTTTGGGATGAGAATAATTAGATACAAACCACCTGCCATTGCAGTTCGCGAGGTACACACTTTGTTTATTCTTGATTGCATTTCTTAATGCAACTATAAAGAAAAGCATTAGGGCAACTCCCGCAAAAAGAGAAGCAAAAAACAGTACTTTTTCGAGCACAAACGAAATGATAAACATAACAAACGCAGAAGTAGCGCAAAAAACCGAGGCAATAACCCACCTAGCAAATTTGTCATTATTCCGCGTATCTTCGCTAAAATAAAAATACATATTATATTTAAGCATTCTATCAATTCCATTCTATATGAATATGTAGTTTTGACTATTTTTCGCCCCAGCCGCCTACGTTTATCAGCCTTGCTTCGTCGTCTTGCAAACACGACTACGCCCTGAGGTGTGAAGCGAATATTTTTTTACTAACAAAATAGAGTTCCAAGACTTTTTACTCATTTTTCACAAAATCAATCATGATCGACCCCTTGTAAAATATTTATTTGCCACATAAATTGCACAACAATTTCTTATCATGTTTTGACCCATCGAGCCTAGTAATTTATCACATGTGTCTAGAAATTTTATCACATGCCATTAACCGAAAACAGACAACACCCTAATTATAGAAATTAGCCGTGTATCAATTGAAATATTGATGCACGGCTGTTATTATTTCACTCAAAACAACTTTTGCTTAAACTCCCTCGGAAAACCTTATCTGTGAGCCGCGACGTCATCTGTTTTTAAAAAAAGTCGTGTTGAAAATGTTATGCTTATGGACATCACTCCATAAGCTCCGTAAAAGCATCATTTTTGTAGTATATCAAAGCCTCTGCAAAGCTAAATTATAGGTAGGTAATTTGTAATTTCCAATTGAGCGGCTCCTTTTTCGGTTGGAAAATACAGCTATCTTCCTCAATACTCTAACTACAGTATTTTACTCTGTTCCTTGATAATCAGCAAACACATTAAAAATCACTGCTTTTCAAAAA
Organism: Caryophanales bacterium; assembly: GCA_031554275.1. Classification (GTDB taxonomy): domain Bacteria; phylum Bacillota; class Bacilli; order JARBTR01; family JARBTR01; genus JAVBKB01. Next base: position 3,647 of record JAVBKB010000214.1, read on the forward strand.
ACAGTGATTTTAGTAGTGGTTTTTTATATTTTTTGATGAAAAGATGCATTTAGTATCATTTAGCCTAGAATACACTCTCAGTTTTTGTTGTTATAGTATTTGGGTGTATAGAATTGACGAAAATAATTTTAGCTGGGTCTTTCCACATTCAATTTTATTTAGTTCATAGAAAATCTTTGCAAGCAACCAATAAATCAATCTTTTCCCATTGCATTTTCTCTTCAATACAATTGCCTTCTTCAACAGAAGCAAATCCACACTGTGGAGACAAGGCGATATTGTCGCCCACAATTGCTTTCGCCTCCAAAAATCTTCTTTTAATATCATCATAGCTTTCTATCGTTTGGTTCTTTGTGGAAATCAGACCTGCCACAAAAGTAGCACCTGTTCCTTTCAATATCGCCCATGGTGCAAAAGAACCAGAACGCTCATCATCATACTCAACGAAGAAGCCGTCATAAGGGATTTGGGTGATGATTGGTGCCACGGAATCATAAAAGCCGGCAAAGAGCGGATTCCCTTTGAAGTTCCCTTTGCAGAAATGGGTGGCAATAGTCATATCAGCTGGCTTGCCCTCAAGCGCTTTTATAGATACATTCTTGAACCACTCTAGGACCTCTGTCTTCTCATACCCTAGAGAAGCTACTTTTGCTAAGAATTTGTCGTCAATCATATAGGTCCATGACGTATCATCAATTTGTAAGTACCTGCAGCCGTGTGCGTACAAATCCTTAATTGCACACTGATACGCAAGGGCAACATCCTCAATCAGCGCGTTCACATTGCTACCATAGTACGGTACTTCCTTAATGCCCAGTTGAAGGTAATTGTCCACAAGAATCATATTCGGCCCAGAAATGCATTTTTTCGCTACTACTCCTGGGTACTTCCCTGCCTCCTGATAAAGAAAATCGTATGCTTCAATCTCTGGGTGGGCGCGTTCTGCGTTATAATAAATTTTGCCAGAAATCGATCCTAATTCGATTTGATTAACAACTCCGTTAATCTCCTTTTCAAAACACTGTGTAGTAAAACCATCAAATTCCTTGAGCCAGTCCAGATGCCACCATCTACGTCTAAATTCGCCATCGGTCACATATTTCAGGCCATGACCAACTTCCTTGGCAACCAACTCTGCAATTGCTTCGTCCTCGACCTTTCGTAAGTCTTCCAAAGATATTTCACCGTTTGTGAATTGAGCTCTTGCTTTTTTAATCTGTGCGGGTCTTAAAAAAGAACCCACAATATCATATTTAATGTCTAACATATTGCACCTCCATGTTTTTTAAAAAAACAAAACGACTGTTTTGAACGCAGTTTTGCTTATAAGCTGTATTAATAAATATTAACAGGTGTTTAACATTTGTTCCCATATTATAATGCGATTTTTTCCCTTGATTAATCTTCGCCCACTGTCATCTTCGATAAGTCATTGCCGCCATCGCAGGAAGCGATGCTCCATTGAAAAGAGGGATATGGTTTTTATCGTTTCCGCAAACCATTTCAAAAAGCAAGTTTCTTAGAAAATATCATTTGGTTCAAATTTAGCTAGCCTTGTTCCTCTTTATCAATATCGTTTTTCTCAGGAACCTCCAACTAAATCAAGCTTTTCACTCATCCGCACGACATAGTCTTACTACATACTCAACATGTTTGTCGGGTTCTTAATAGGAACATATTTTCCGTCAATTTCGAATTGCCGTTTTTTCCAACGCCATTTCTTAACCCCATCCATTACTTCAGTATAACCTGTTTTGAAAACAAATGTAATCTTGTCTAGGTCTAAAACATTACCTTCCTCATTTGTTTTTCCAGCGTTACTTTCTCAATTGCATTTTCAAAGATATTTGCATCGAGTTCTGAAACTAAAAAAAATGGTAATTTCTTAAATATATGCTAACAATACTAATGTTTAAATAGGATCTTTTAAGGAGTTATAAAGTTATGAAAGTGCTTAGATTCATCACAGTCATACTATTTGCTTGTTTGATATTTGGAACAAATGCCTCCGCAATGACCATTCAAAACGGTGATGGATTCGGTTTTTCGACAAGGGTCAATGGCGAGCCCCTATCTGAAAAATTTACAATCACTGGCTTCGAAATCAATAAATTTGCTGTTTATGAAATCTTTGCTGGACAACTATTTGATGGGACAAGCATTTGGACAATTGGTGAAAAATCAGTTGCTAAATTTGATAAAGTAACAGGAGAAAGCAAAAATTACTTCTATCTAGACCCTGCCAATTCAAACATGAGTAGTGCGCAACCCTATTTGCCATTTTCAAGTGGCGTATTCGATGGCAAATACATATGGTTAATTCCAGCAAGTGCGAACATCATTGCTCGTATAAATCCAAAAGATGGTGTCATGGATGGTTTTTCCTTATCAGAAGGGGAAAACATGGGGAACGTGCCTGGGATGACCAGGGGGGTCGACAAATTTGAAGGGGCAACCTTTGATGGGACAAATATTTGGCTAGTACCACAATATTCGAATCGAGTTGTGAAATTCAATACCACAACATATGAGATGAAAGGGTATCCGATTACTGGTGAGAATATAGGAAATTGTGATCAAGACATCTACAAATTTAGGAAGGCGGCATTTGATGGGACAAATGTTTGGTTACTTCCATTTAAGGCCAATCGATTGGTCAAAGTTGATCCGAATAGTGGAGGCATGACTTTTTTTGATATGGCTGAGGGTGTGAACGGAAATACAAATACAGAAGATATGAGTAATGGGTATGATCCGAATCAAGGTGTTATTTTTGATGGAACACGTTTATGGATAATTTCTGCTTATTATGATCACATCACAGAAGTAAATATCTCGACTGGAACGTTGACCGGACATCCTTTAACCGGCACCAATATGGAAAATTTAATGGAAGGAAACGAGATTTCTTCAGGTGCAGCATTTGATGGTGAAAGCATTTGGATAGCACCAAGCGGGTCCAATCGAATTATAAGGTTTAATGTAGCAACCAAAATCTCTACAGGCATCGATATAGTCGGGACAAATCTAGGAGACTTTGTAGAGAATAAAACCAAAGGGGGAGGAGCAGTTTTCGATGGCACTAGTATTTGGTTTAGTGCCGGAGGCGCAAACCGAGTTGTTAGAATCTCACCACTTCAGCATACTTTACAATACAACCCGAATACAGTGGATGGTACAAGCGAAGTTCCAGCTGATCAACTACATAACGAAGGTGCACAAGTAACCATTGAAGCTAGTATCACAAGAAATGGTTATCAGTTTAAAGGGTGGAACCTCAGTGCTGATGGGACAGGAGCAATGCTTCAATATGGCGAATCATTTTCAATGCCAACAAGCGACACAACATTCTATGCAATTTGGGAGAAGAATCCTATCGCAAGTATGCAAAATAGTTTAAGTATCCAGACAGGGGATTCAACGAATATACAGCTTAATCTTTCCGCGTTTTTCCTGAGTGTGTTGTTTATACTTGGTTGTTACAAATTCAAAAAGGCAAATAAGAGCAATTGATGAGATTGAAAGGGATATCAGACTAGTCGAAAAGACTAATTTGATATCCCGTTAACATACTCTTTGAAAGTTAAGCGTTACTTCGAAGACATGTTACGCTGACAAGGTCCGAACTGCCGTACTTACCTGAATTTTGTCGATTACCCCTTTATTCTTAAAATCTTGTCCATCTCTGTTAATAGAATTAATCTTGGTAAAGTGAAACAAAAATGTTTGCTTTTTTACTCAATATCAAAAGTAAATTTTTCTAATTTTAATTCCAAGTCCCAAGAAATAGACTTGAAATCAATCTTCTTAGGGCAACTACTATCAAAATTCGTTACATGATTCCTTGTATCACCTGAAAAAACTACTTCTCCAAAATAATCTATATTATCAAAAAACAATTTGAGTTTCAAAATTGCATTAAATTCAAATTTTTTTACTTTTAAAATACTATAAAGTTTTGTTTTGAACGATGATTTCTCCTGCTTTCTGGATTTTGAAAGTTTAATTAGTTCCCTATTAAATTCCTCTAAATTCAGAATTTCAAGTTGCGTGGTATTATCAATCTTTGTTTTTGCAGATTTCTGTGCATCAATTACATAATTGCTCTTCGCTGGAATTTCCACATCAAAAGTTATATTGAAAGTTGAATCATTATACCCATACAAACCATACCATTTAATAGTCATTAATTGTTCTTTTACATTAACTATTTCAATAGTGCCTTTTTGTACAAAATCCTCAATTATATTAAAACAACCTGCTGATTCAGCATCCTGATTATGGGCACTGTCCCAAACAAATTTTTTGTTTTTCAGCTCCTCAATATTAGAAACATGAGTATTAAAATAATTGATAGAAATTCCCCAATCCTCTTCGTCATCTTTATCATCAGGTACTACTTCTAAACATAAAAAAATTTCATTATTTACATATTCTAAACCTATGTCAGTATATGAAACCTCATAAGTTGTACCATCCAAAGTAAAAAAATTCTTATTATCCATCATCATTACCTCCCTTGCAGTTACTATAAACATAGGTGGGCAGAAGAAGGTTTTTGCCACTACTTATATTTTTCACTCAAAGTGTACTTTACTTTTTTCTAGCTAAACTGCACAACTTAACATGTGTCGTATCCTTAATGGGAACATATTTTCCAGACAGAATACGATGTCCGTTTTAAATACTATAAAAAGGGAAGGGTTGTGTAAAAATACTATTCTAAAATCAAGAGACTCTATTTCTTTTTTTTAATGCTCATACCAATCACCAATCCAATCGCCAATCCAAAGCACATACCAACACTCAATCCTGTAGCTAAATTGTTAAAGAAAAGTTGACCTGTAGTCATCCCGAGACACATGCCTAGACACATGCCTAAAATCATGTAATTTTCTTCCGGATTGTTTTTCTTGTTTTCAGGGCTTTTATGTTTTTCTGAAATATCTTGCTGAGCGTTTTCACCTTCGCCATTATCCTTATCCACGCTGATTTCTCCTTATAAACTGATTTTAAGCTTGGCAATTACCCTCGTCTAGACAAAACAATTGAATAATTGCGATTTTTACCCAATAATTGAGCTTTGACCCGCTATAAATTAATATTTTTATCAAATGTCAATTGACGTTCTTTTTCATCAATAAAATGTTCTGTTGAAGGCTTTACCCTCAATCCCACTACATCAGGCTTTTCACCGTTCTTTATTAAAACAAAAAAGAGGAGTATGGAAATGCTAATACTGTGCCTCTAAAAGTGAAAATAATTTTTGTAATATTCTCTAATGCTTTTCCCGTCAGCAAACATATCGCCATCATCCCAATACTCTTGCTTTTCAAGCGATGCCGGAAATTGAAAACTTAAAATAATATCTTTTGACAGACCTTCTTTTATTTCATCTAGTTCAACTTTTCTAACTTTTTTGAAATTATAGACAAGAAAAGAACCAAAGCCATCAAACAGTAAGTCTGCATATTGTTCGGGAGTCATATCAGCAGCAACCAAAGGAGAGCATACATAAATTATCGTGAATTTAGTGTTGCCTTCAAGAATTCGAAATTTCCGAAGATCAAACAGTCTGTCTGAGTCTCCTAGTTTACATTCTACCAAATCAAGTTTGTTATCACCAAAGTTCGGGTTGTATTCATTGTTTGTGAAAAATTTATGCTTACTCTCATCATATTTTGTAAAGCAAATATGGATTTGATATACCCACTTATCGCTTTCTAAAATCTTCTTTGGTTTAATAATTTTCTCGTCTATATAATCCCAGATGTATCTGTCTAATTCCATTGAAATCCGTGGTCTGTTAAGCACTGAAGCTTCCCTATTCCTAAGTCTTTTTAACTCCACCATATTAATGCCTCCTTTACAAAAAGAAAATTCTCTTCATTGGTTGGCTTGTTTGTCTTTCCCTGACACTCTTTGGCTCAATGAAATCTGTGATTTTTTCCAAATATCACTCGACATTCGTTTTTCCCTATAAAAATGTCTTGTTGGAGGCTTTGCCTTCAAGCCGCTTCAACATTGAAGACAGTCAGTTATCCCTGCTGATAGAGAAAAAGAGTGGAAAAAATTAGCCCTAAGCGTTAACTCATAGACATTTTCCCGCATACCAGTTCAATAAGTAATCATCTTAGAAAATATCATTTTAGTTCAAATTCGGCTCTTTTATCAAAACCCAATTTCCCACAAACCCTACTACATCAAGCTTTCCGCCCATCAACCCGACATACCCTACCACACTCTCCACATGACTGGTGTGGTTTTCACAGTTAAATACTATTTGTCGATTATACCTGTATATTAACTTATTTATTTCTTCTGGGCTACTTAATGTCAAATTTCTTATCAAAAAAATCTAACTTCTGTAATAACCAATTATGTTATTATATTAGAGTACAATTGAATAGCGATGAGGGCGGTTGGCTAGATTCTAATCGAAAGGAGGACAATCTTTTCGAAAGGAGTTGATGCCATGTCTGTTTATGAAGCTTTATCAATTATGATTGCATTTGCAACCCTAGTTGCGCTGATTCTGACATTTAATAAACCAAAAAAATGAACTGCCCTCCGCAAAAGGTAAACAGTTCATTTTTTTTATGACTAACTAGCCTTGCCGCCCTTAAAGCAGTTCTTTTGTACCTTAGTACAGTGTTGACGCACTGTTCTTTGTTATTATAAGAATAACACGAATGTTTTATGCTTTCAAGGTGCAATTCGCCCCTGAATCATAGTACAGCTCTCCCATCCAAATACTGAATCGCCGTTGATATTAGTGATAAACAACGTTTATAAAAATATTCAAATAAAGTTAATCAGCTTTGATTGAATTGTTTTAGAAACATCTTCAGTTTAAATCCTACTTTTAACCAAGCATCACTTTGTACATGAGAATTCACAGTTTGTTTACTAGTATAATTTTATCATGCTACTGAAACTGTCACCAGTCATTTCAGAAATAAGGCTCAAATCATATTCTTTACTTCTCCCTAATATCTTGCAAATCATCTTATTTATAGCCAATCCTTAGTTAGAGTGGGTAAAACGGAATCGTACATCCATCTCACGTCCAGTCATCTAAAAATTTTTTGCTCCTTAGAATAACTCCGTAGAAGGACATTGAAAAGGTCTTTTAAAAAAATGGTTTTACATACCATAAAGAAAAACAACTTCAAGCTTGGCTTATTTGAAGTAATATGAATTTTCATGCTCAATAATTTCGCTTTTCTGACATGTTCATGCTAACTAGGCCAACTGCTGCACTCACTTAAATTTTGTCAATCTCTTTATTCTTAAAATCTTGTCCAATATTATTAAAGGAGTTGCTCTTCGTAAAGAACGTAAACTCAAGAATTTTTTGCAGTTTCTCCTGATCTATTTTTTATACAGTCCTACCACGCACTCAATATGCCCCGTCATAGGGAACATATCAACAGGTTGCACTTCCTTCACCTCATAGCCACCGTCCACAAGCACTTGCAAATCACGAGCAAGTGTCGCAGGATTACAGCTAACATAGACAATCCTACTTGGGGCAATATTAACAATGGCGTCAAGTAACGCACGGTCACAGCCCTTTCGTGGTGGGTCTACTACGACCACATCTGCGTTAAAATCTCTTGCCTCTACTTCATCAAGTACCGTTACCGCTTCAGCCGAATCGTCTTGATCCACATCTGTAGAAACCTCAGTAACTTCCTTCTTTCCCAAAATTGCTTCAGCAGCTCCAACAATAAATTCTACATTCGAAATGCCATTCCGTTGGGCATTTCTTTTGGCATCTTCTACTGCCTGGTCAATTATTTCAATGCCGATTACTTGTTTTGCTTGTTTCGCAAGCAAAAGTGAAATAGTGCCAATCCCGCAATAAGCATCGATGACTATTTCCTCGTCAGTCAGTCCAGCAAACTGAAGTACCTTTTCATAGAGCACTTCGGCTTGAACTGGGTTTACCTGATAGAAGGAATGTGGAGATATTTCAAATTCTAATCCTGCAATTCGGTCAACAATATAATCCTGCCCCCATAATGTTTTGTTTCGATCTCCCAAGATTACATTTGTCACTGTTGGGTTCACATTTAGGACTAGCGATTTTAAATTGGGTAGCGCAGCGACTATTTCATCTGCAATTACTTGCTTATTCGGAATTGTACTGATTCTTGTCACGAGCACAATCATCAGCTCTCCTGTTTCAGCTGCAAACCTTGCTAACACATGCCGCAAGACACCTGAATGAGTCTGTTCGTTATAGGCTTTCATCCCATATTTATCACAGATATTTTTTACAATTTGAACGGCTTGATCATTTGCCTCCATTTGGATTAAGCAATGATCCATAGCAACCACATCATGTGAGCGCTTTGTATAGAATCCAGCAACCAATTTACCAGATTGCTCTGCGATCGGCACCTGCACTTTGTTACGATATTGCCAAGGATCTGTCATCCCAATTACAGGTTTCACCTCGACATTTTGTAGCTTACCAATCCGCTCAAGAGCATCTCGAACAATTTTACGCTTCGCTAAGAGCTGTGCATCATAGGAAAGCTGCTGCAAATGGCAACCCCCACACTGCTTATATACAGGGCAGGCCGGTTCTACTCTGTCGGGGCTTTCCTCGTATATCTCAACCAAACGCCCAAAACCATGGGCTTTATGCATCTTTGTAATCTTGATTTGTGCTTTCTCGCCTGGAATTCCATAAGGGACAAAGATAGGGATGCCCTCAGGTTTTGCAACACCTGCACCCTCATGAGTAATATCAACAAAAGTTACGTCTAGTAGTTGGTTCTTTTCAAATGTCATTTTTTTTAAGTTCCTTTAGTGTATTTTTCGTTACAATCATAACATAATTATCAAATGTGATCAGGCAAAATGATGTATTTTCCAGCAGTACTCTTTCTTTTCTCCTTAAAAATCCCCCCGCTAATTTCTACACATTCCCGCAGACTCCATTTCAGATAATTTTCATGAATCACTTTGATCGAATTTCCTAGCTATAGAAATAGCGCATGAAATGGTGAATGAATTTCCTGACTCTCGCTAAAATAGTATAAATCAACGTGCTTTACAAAACTCCTTGAATTCAGGCCATCTGAAATGGTTTGTTGCAGTTGATGCTAAAGGAATCTCCCTATTAATCCTAGTCTATAAGATCTCAGAAAAAGAAAAAAACCTTGCTTCAATAAATACCGAAGTAAGGTTTTTGCTTTTCATTCGACATCATGGATGTCTAGTTAACCTCTTATACTCGTACTAATTTCTCAACACGTTCTAGATCATCTGCTGTGTCGATCTCGAAGCTGTCCTCAGAAGATATTTCAATGACTTTGATCGCCATCATTTGTTTGAAATTCATTCTGACGATATCATCCCAATAAAGATCAGTGAAATTCCCTTTTTCAATTGTCTCTTCAATCTTTTCTTTGATGAATCTACCGTCATGTGCATTCCAGTAAGAAACACCTGACATAATCACACCATTTTGTCCAGATTGAACATTAATGCCAGTCAAAATGTGGTTTTCATCTTTGGTTAACAACCACTCACCTTGATATTCTTCACTTCGAACGCCAAAATAGGTAGATTGTTTAATTGCTGGATCGATATAATTCCGATTCAAAAAGACATCGCCATCAAGAACATAACAATCGGATAGGAAATCTTTCACCAAGTTCATTGTGAAGAGATTATTATATTGTTCGAACATCTCATTGTATACCAATTTCACACCAAACTTGGCTTCTAAATAGTCAAACCTTTCATTCAGATATCCAGTGACAATGATAATGTCTTTAATTCCTTTGTCATGAAGAAATTGAATTTGTCTTTCAGTGATTGGTGTCCCATTCACTTTAACTAATGACTTGGGTGTTTCATCTGTGAAAGGGCGTAACCTAGTGCCCATGCCTGCTGCAAGAATTATTGCTCTCATTCAATCAATTCTCCTAAGAAAAATTAACTTAATATTATCGAAGTTATTGTGTAATTGCAATCCTTTTTGAGAATCAAAAGTGATGGTTTTGAAACATTTTTATATGCATTCTTTTGTTTCTACTGTTTAGAGGCAGATTTGATTAAATTATGTCCAATTTTATCAAAAAAAAATACTGCATTTACTCATACAGTATTTTCCGAACTATTCATTCACAGTGGATAATTGGGGCATGGACTCCTTCGAATTGTTCTGAATGGGTTCCTCTTTCTTGATAACAGTGATAATGGAACCGACAAGAATCAGGAATGACAAAATCATCGACTTAATTGTAAACTCTCCGTCTAGGAATACCCAACTAATAACAAATGTCCATGCTACGTAAGTAATATTTGTTGAAGTTCCCCGTACAGGTCCAATCGTTTTGATTGCCTTATAGTAAAACATATATGAAAGCGTCCCCACAAATGCTGCTAGAAGAAGTAACCAAATCATATTTGTTTGCACAATCTGAACAGTGTAGCTGTGACTTGATAGAAGCGGAATTAGAATTGCTCCAAAGACGATAGCCGAAGTTGTTTGTCTAACCAAGGTACTTTCGTAAGGAGTGATTTCTCCATCCTTCATCCCATAAGCACAGATGGTGCTTTCTAAACTCCATCCTAAGACGCAGATGATTGCACAAACTACACCCAATATTGCGTTATTTCCCTCAAAGGCAAGTGCTCCCCCTAAGAGAATGACACTTGCAATGCTTAGTGCCAGCCCAAACCAGTTGAATAAAGTTAATTTATCTCGTAGCACAATAAAGGCAAAGAAAGCACCTAACGCTGGAAAAAGCGCGGAAATTGCTGTGGTGTAAGAAGCCCCTATATTATTAATTGCCAAGACATACCCCGTCATCCCAATTGGTCCGCCTAGCAGCGCCCCAAGGACGACAAAGCATCCGCTTCGTGTTTTAAATTTGCGAAGGGTGTTGCCTAAATTCTTTCTTGATATCATGTAGATCCACATCCACATTGCTGAGAAGAAATCATGGATGAAAGTAGCTGCGAAGGTATAAACGAGCACTTTAGCTGCGATATCTGCTACAGACGCATCTCCGCCCACAACACCAAGAATTGTTGTATCAACACTCCATAAAACTCCGGCAAGAAGACCGAAAATAACTCCTATACTAATCCAACGTTTCATAAAGTGACTCCTTTATAATTGCGCATATATTTTTCTAAATTCTTAAGTCCTCGGTCGAATCGATCTTGACCATAACTAGAAAATAACGACTCAATTTGAGTTGCCCAGATACTCCAAACAAAGTCTTGAAAAATCTGATTTATGAGGAAGCTTTTCTTTTGATCTTCACTAACTTTTTCTGATTGGAAATAGGCCTGTAGAAACAACTCTTCTTCATCGGCTGAGAAATCCGCTTCCAAACAAATTGCGGCAACATCAAACATTGGATCATTGGAACCACTGTATTCCCAATCGATCAAGTAAATTTTGTTATTCTCGCCACTTTTAATAAAGTTCTCAGGGAGACAATCATTGTGACTGGGTACTATCTTTGTATCCCACAGCTCATATTCGGCTTTCAACAACTTGATTTCATGTCGAAATCCCTCGAATCCCTCATATAATTTTTCTCCAGGCGAGATACAGCTGAGGTATAGGTCGATTTTTTCAAATACATTAAATCGATTCTTCATTTCAACATTTGATTGATGTAGCGTTCTAAGAAGCTCTGCAATCTTCTTCATGTTTTCGGGCGTTTTGACTAATTTCGCAGTTAACGTCTCAGGTTGAGCAATCATATGAGCAATCTTAATACCCGTTTCTTTATCATAAAAATAAAGCTTCTTATCGACACCCAGATCACTCACCAATTGCGAATTGATTCCTTCTTCATATCTGTCAATGAACTTCTCAGTTCCGACTCCAGGAATACGAAATGCATAGGATGTACCATTCCAAGTAATGCAGTAATTCTTATTGGTCAATCCGCCCATCCGATAAATATCGGTAATCTCAGATATATCACAGCCTGTAATCTTCGCAAATGTTTGCTTAACATCTTCTTCAAGATGATACTTTTCTTTCTCTTTAATCATTGGAAATACCTTCTCCCTCACATGCTTTTCTTTAAACTTCGTATCCATTTCACCCCACAAATAGTCTTTAGGCATGAGGTAAAAAATCGCTGTTTTCCGAGCAACATCCATTAAGGTGTATTCATAATATTGGTACGGGTTTTCATTTCGATCGAATTCACTAAGCATTTCTTTGAACACAGATTGAGAAATCTTTGTCATCCCCAATAGCTCACCATCGATCTTGCTAAATTGGCGTACATCTTTGGAAATCCGAAATATTGTGTCATTTCGAATTTCAACATAGGTTTCTCCTCCAACACCACTTAATTTTGTCAGCAACACACAATTTTGCTTTGGGTGCTTCATGAAATCAGCAATTACTTTCTCCTCAATTAAGAGATCATCATCCAACAAAATAAAGTCGCCATCTACGTAAGGTGCTGCTAATGCTAATGAGGTCATTGAGCCAGTAGTACGGAAATTCTTGTTGTAAACAAAACTCACCTTCGCATTGCTTTTCAAAGGAGACTCATCATAGCAGTGAGACTGATACCCTGTGACAATAATAAATTTCTCAATTCCGTTTTCTTCAAGAATCCGAATTGTTCTTTCTACAAGTGTTTCATTAGTTAGTGAATCCTCGAGTGACACATCTTTTGTCAGTGAATTCTCAAGTGATTGATCTAGTGAGATCAAACCAACTGGAGTGTCGAATTCATCTTTACGACCTGCCGATAGAATCACTGCTGTTTGTGGGCATCGGTATGTATTGAGTTTTGTAGCAGGGATTTTAATATTTTGCAGGATCTCCAATTGTTCTTTGAGAAACGATTTCCCTGTTTCAGTGACATTGTAGGTGAACCGTTTCTCACCTTTTACAACATCAAGGAAACCAGACTCTTCAAGCTCGTTTAAAATGTAGTGACACTTTCCAATCGAAATATCGCATTTCTTCGAAAGCTTCATTTGACTGATCATTGGTTCGCTAAGTAGCTGATTTAGGATTTCAATTTTCTCCAAGGAACACGCTCCTCAACGTTCATTTTTTGAACGTTCATTTTTTGAATGATTTATTTATATCATATTCTTACGAATAAATCAATTGTGTGAACTTGCCGACAAAAGGTAGATGTTGATTTTATTGACAATGTTTTACTTAATAAAGTTGCTAACAATATGAAATTGCTATTTTGAAAGTTCATTTTTTGTAGTATAATAACTTTTGTAGCTGCAAACCTTTGTAGAAGGTTTTGTGGTCTATATTTATGGTTCATAATGGTTGAAGTTGATCAAAGAATTGAGGTGTCCCTTGGACGAAAAGGTTATCAAAACGGGGATAAAGAATAGTATTATTCTTGGGATTGCTCAATTAATAGGGTTTCTTGCTGGTCTAGCTAAGGTATTGATTCTCCCGCTCATCTTAGAGGGGTCAAACTTTGGTTACTGGTCAGTCTACTTATTCTATCTTTTGTACGTGGGTGTTCTTGCCTTTGGTTACAATGATGGCATTTATCTAAGATATGGGCGGTTCCAATATGAGGATCTTCCAAAACCATTATTCCGTGCAACCAATCGACTTTTCATTGCATTTCAATTATTAGTGACGCTCATCACCATCCTCCTTGTTCTATTTGAATCAGATCCTAATAAACAAGTGGCATTAATGTGGGTGGCATTTAATATTCCGATAACTGGTTTGACAGGTGTGTTTTCGTACATTTTCCAAGTCACTAACCAGATTAAAAAATACAGCCTCTTCACTTTGATTGACAAAATCATTGTGTTAGTTGCCATTCTTATTGTTTTCTTATTAAAATACGATAACTTTGTATTACTCATTGCGATCGACACCTTTTCTAAAGTGATTGTGCTTTGCATTCTCATTTACACTTGTAGAGATTTGTTGTTTGGCAAAGGGGTTCCTTTTCGAGAGGCAATCTTTGAATTTAATCAGAATGTCACTGTTGGGATAAAGTTGTTATTAGCTAATCTAAGCGGCATGTTGATATTGGGTTCTGGGCGATTTATCGTTGACCTGTTCGGGGAAGACAAGGTGACCTTCGGAATATTCTCGCTTGCTAACTCATCTGCTAGCATGGTGATGATGTTCATTTCTGCAATGGCGCTAGTCATCTATCCTACTTTCAAAAGGCTGAATGAAGAAAATTATCCGAAATACATGCTGCAACTGAATGAAATCATTGTACTTATTGTCTTTGGCGTCATGCTTGCTTACTTTCCGCTCTACTTCTATGTAGATCATTATTTAGTAAATTATCGGAGCATGTTTGATTACTTGCCATTTGTATTTATCACTATATTTGTTCAAGCAAAATTACAGGTAATTATTAATCCATTCTACACACTGCTGCGTGAAGAGAAAGCCATGCTGCGGGCAAATGTTGCAGGTCTATTGATCGTATTAGCCTGTATCGTTCCTAGTTATTACTTTTTCAAAAGTATCACGTTGATTACAATCGGCACTTTTGTGGGAATGGCGATTCGTGTCTATTTCTCAGAAATCTATTTGAAAAAGAAATTAGGACTCACGAATTTCTCAAATATTCTATTTGAACTTGGATGGTTGGCTGCTTTCCTAGCTATCACCTACCTCCTTAATTTTATTATTGGGTTTATTGTCTATCTAGCAATGTATATCGGTTATCTAGTGATGAAAAGATCTCAGCTAATGAGGCTCAAAAACCTAGTTCGCCCTAGTCAGGGTTGACTATAATGTTAATAATGGAGACGATTGTCAACAATAGTGTTAACTTTCCTCATACAGCACGACTTAATACTATAAGAAATGATTTCAAAGTGATTTTGTGAAACAAGGCGGCTGGATAAATTCCAGTATTATGTAATTGGATTGAATGGAGAATTAAATGTGAATTACTCTGAACAAGATCTCATACAAGCACATGCAATTGAGTTAGAAATATTGATTAGAGTCATCAATATTTGTCGTGAGAACGATATTGAGTACTTTATGTCCGCTGGAACAGCGCTTGGTGCGGTCAGACATGGCGGATTTATCCCTTGGGATGATGATATTGATATTGGTATGCGTCGGGATCAATTCGAGAAATTTTCAGAGATTGCTCAAGAAGGGCTTGGTTCTGAATACTTTTTCCAGACCCGTGAAACCGATCCAAACTACCCAAATATTTTTGCGAAGGTGCGGAAGAACAACACAACTTTCTTGGAATGGTCAGTGAAAGACATTGATATGCATCATGGAATCTATATTGATATATTTCCTTATGATAATGTACCGCAAGACGCTGAACTTCGACGCAAGCAGAGTAAGAGGATACATAAATATTATAAATTGTTATTGTATCGAGCTTGTCGCAATGTTTCACGGCCGCCAAAGACTTCAACAGCTAAATTACGTCAGCTTCTGAAGAAATTTGTTCAACTAGCAACATACTGTATTCCTTTGTCCTCAGACGTCATTTACAAACGTCTAACTGACGAGGTAAAGCGTTATACCAAGCAGGATACTGGGTTGTACACTGAGTTTTGGATCGGAAAGCATATTGTATACCCTGAGGACATTCTATTCCCAACAACCCCGATTATCTTTGAGGGAATGGAGGTACAAACAGTGAACGACACAGACTCGTACCTAACCTTGCTTTACGGTGACTATATGAAATTACCACCTGAGTCACAACGAGTAGGACATCAACCTTTTGTGTTAAAAGTATAACCACACAAACATTCTATGTAAGCTATATAACGGTTGTCCCGTTTTTACGAAATGCATGATGATAAATAGTAAGCGCCAATGGTGAGTTGAAATCCCATTGGCGCTTATGTGGTTTATAGGCTATCAGCAATCAGTTTTCAAAAACAATGTCTAAATCGCAATCATATTCCAAGGTCAGAATTTCAAAGCACCCTTTTCAGCGGCATTTGAGAAGAAATTGCTGACAATCCTGTGAGGAATTCATCCTGATTACCGATTAAGATAGCGAATGCTTTGTGGTAATTTTCCATTTCGCTTTGTTAAAAAAGTGCTTAAATATCTAGATATTCGCGCATTTTTTGCCGCCCGAGATGAAAAATTTCCGGACAAATCATTCACTATT
This sequence comes from Caryophanales bacterium, assembly GCA_031554275.1. Taxonomy (GTDB): domain Bacteria; phylum Bacillota; class Bacilli; order JARBTR01; family JARBTR01; genus JAVBKB01. The sequence goes on from JAVBKB010000214.1 coordinate 19,768, forward strand.
TTAATCGGTAATCAGGATCAGGTCCAATTTAATGCATCCTTCGGAAACATTGGATTTGTAGCCTTTCTCTACAATTCGCACCAATAGAATTAATTTTATGATGAAAAAAGCTGTATGGTATGGGACAAATCGGATTCCTCCTGAAAAATTGTCCGTTTCGCTCGCTTTCCTATGGCTTTGAGCCAAAGATCTCACTAGATCAGTGATTCCTTCAGGAGTCTCGCAAAATGGTCAATTCATCTCAAGTTAAATCCGGCTTATATCCCAGCCATTCAGCTATAGTTTAACATTGAACAATTCTATTCGAAATCTCGTAGTGTTACACCTTCGATATCAACATTTGGGAGGATTTTGTCTAGCCATTTTGGTAGATACCATGCTTTGTCGCCCATGAGTTGCATTGCTGCTGGAACCAACGTCATCCTAACAATGAATGCATCAAAAGCGACACCAAAAGCCAAAGCCAAGCCCATCGACTTTATCATTGCATCATCAGTCAGCGCAAACCCTGCAAACACTGAAATCATGATTAGCCCCGCAGCAACGATAACCTTGCCACTGTGCTTCATACCGTCTCTAATAGATTTTTTTGCATCTCCTAATTGTGAGTAATCTTCCCGAATTCGACTCACTAGAAAAACCTCGTAATCCATTGCAAGTCCGAATAGGATACCGATTAAGAAGATTGGTAGGAAAGCCAATATTGGTCCCTTACTTGCGATTCCAAATAAGTCCATCAGATGTCCATCTTGGAAAATGTAGACAACCATGCCCAATGTCGCAGCAATTGTGAGCAAGAATCCGAGTACTGCTTTGATTGGTACAAATAGTGACCGGAATACAACAGTCAGTAATATAACAGCGAATACCACAATGAAAATAATAAATGCCGGAAGGGCGTTTAATAGTTTTTCTGAGATGTCAATGTTCATGACCGCAATTCCAGTTACGTACACTTTGACACCTTGATCCTTCGCAATCTCCTTGCCTTTATCTCGAATTTCGTGCACTAAATCATTTGTTTCATCAGCGTTTGGTCCATGTTTTGGTGTGATTTGTACAATGCCAAACTCTGCTTTTTGATTTGGAATCGCTGGTGTAGCGAAAGCAACTTCTTCATTCATCGCCACTTCTGACGCTACTTTTTGCAATGCTGCCATTTTATCGCCACTAACCTGTGATGCGTCTAGAACTACTGTGATTTGCCCATTAAATCCTTCGCCAAACCCTTCAGTTAGCATATCATACGCTTGGCGTTGCGTGTTCTCTGTTGGCTTCGTGCCATTGTCAGGTAGGCCTAATTTCAAATCAAGTGCAGGAATACTCATCACAACGGCGATTGCAAGACAAACAATTGAAACTACAAACGGATGCTTTGTAACCACTTTTGCCCAGAAGTTTTCCTTACTTGATTGATCTACATGGGATTTATTTGGTACAGTAGCCTTTTCAGTTTTCTTTCTACGTAGGGGATCGATACGATTGCCGATCATTTTAAGAATGGCTGGCATAAGCGTAATACTCAACAATACTGCAAACAAAACGCCAATACCTGCTGTCACACCCATAACAGTTAGAAACGGAATACCAACTATCGCTAGTCCAGCAAGTGCAACGATTACTGTTACTCCTGCGAAGACAACAGCACTACCTGCTGTTCCAATAGACCTCGCGATGGATGCTTCCAAATCCATCCCATTCCCCAACTGCTCGCGATGACGAGCAATGATCAGGAGGGCATAATCAATTCCCACTGCCAAGCCAACCATGAGAGCTAGTGTCAATGATACGCCTTGCATCTCCACCAAATGCGAGCCCAGCATGATCGTACCCATACTGACTGCCAAACCAACAAGTGCTGTTAGGATTGGTATACCAGCAATCAGCAACGATCCAAATGTGATACCGATAATGATAAAAGCAAGAACGATACCGATACCTTCAGTAATACCACCAATATCAGGAAAATTCAGAATACCTAAGTTACCTGTCAATTCAGCTTGAATACCTGCGTTTCTGGCTATTTCAATGCTGTCTTCCAACTGATCTAATGACGCCTTTGTGACCGCATCTTTATCTAGACTGTAGGTTACATCAGCAAATACTGTATCCATTGTCGGACTAATCGTTTTGTTTTGATAAGGATTAGCAACATTCACAATGTTTGTATCTTCTTGCACCTTATTTAGCGCTTCGTTAATAACTTTTTGAGACTCTTCAGAGGTTAAATTCCCACCTTTTTGATGGAAAACGATTCTCACACTTCCCGAATCTTCATTCATGTCAAATTCCTTGTTTATCACTTTCCCTGCTTCTTCAGCTGGAACACCAGGAATTCTTATGCCATCACTAAACTTTGGTTCCATTACGAGTGCAACAGTAAGAACTCCAATCATTAGAACTAACCAAGCAATTAGAACCTTGATCTTGTTTCTGGCAGACCATCTGCCGATTCTATACAAAATTTTCGCCAAGCACTTTCACCTCTTATTATTTTATAACACAAAATGAATTATATTATACACTTTGTTGACTAATAGCCATGAGGGAATTATACTGATAACACAATACAGGTACAACCCTCAGATGCTTTCAATCTGTTAGTTATCATACATTTTTGCAGAAATCGTTCAATATTCCTATCCTAAAAATACAAATAACAGAATGGCAAAATTACAGACTAGATTGTCATTCAAGTGACGCCTCAACTAATCCTAATTGTCGTTAGAATTGCAACTTGAAACTTGCTAAGATTCTCAGATTCTTCGTTATAATTTCCTAGGATAGTCCCGCTATCCTTCGCAAATTATTCCTCGGCTTTGAAGATTTTATCGGGAGTTTTAAGTTGCATTTAATACGACAATTAGGATAAATAGTAATCCTTGGAGTTGAAAAGATGAAAATCACAAATGATAGAAGGATTGATCGAACAAAAAAAGCTCTAAGAGAGGCAATATTAGCTCTAATTGTGGAAAAGCCAATTTCGAAGATTTCTATAACTGAGCTATGTAACATCGCCAACATTAACCGTGCGACTTTCTATGCGCACTACGATACACAAGAAGAGCTTTTGAGGAGTATAGAAACAGAAGAGGTAGACAAATTCATTAATTTTATAAAAAAATGGATACCACTTCATCCGAATGCGGACGTTGAGTACTTCTTTACCGAAGCGTTGAAATATGTCTATGGGGAACGGGAAATTTGGAAAACGCTTCTCTGCAACAATAGAAGTCCGCATTTTTCTGAGTCCTTGTCTCAATCAATTCGTGATTTAGCGCTTCCATTTCTTTTCGCTGAATTGACAGATTTCCACTTCGCAGCCCAATATGCAGCTGAATTCATTAGTGGTGGCTTTGTGAGCATCACTAGAAAGGCCTTAGTTGAAGATTTCAAGGGGATAGGGGAGGGATTGTCAAAGGATGGCGAAAATTTAAATAGCGGCCTTGTAGCTCGCCTGCTCAATGTCCCTAAGAAACTGCAGTGACGAATTTACTGAAGTATCTGGTGGATAGTCGCGACTCAAAGCGACGCCTGATCCTGATTACCGATTAAGATAGCGAATGCTTTGTGGTAATTTTCCATCTCGCTTTGTTAAAAAAGTGCTTAAATATCAAGATATTCGCGCATTTTTTGCCGCGCGAGATGAAAAATTTCCGGACAAATCATTCACTATTTTAATCGGTAATCAGGATGAGACCTCCATCGATTAGGTATCGAGGAAGGAACGGTAATCGTTCATTTTGGGATTGCCGAAGTGGATAGACGGGTGCAGAAACAAAATAATCTCTGGATGATGTACAATCATTCCAGAGATTTTCATAGTGTTTTCATAAATTTCTTTTTGTAGAATTTAAATCCCAACCACCAAGGTAAGTAGGCTACTTTACTCAAGACTCCAACAATCCCATTACCCAAACCTAGTGACTTCTTCAATCTCTGAATAATTTTCAATGAACTGCGACAGCCTTTGTACAGAAATACAATTCCTCGAGGTAGTTTCTTCACTTGTAAGTATTCGACTTCATTGTCTTCTACCATTTTCAAAAACATTGATTTTGCCTCTAATTGTTGAATTGTTTGTCTTGCTGCATTCGTGCCAGTGATTCTTACTTTAGACAAAGCTTCTGGGTAGGCATAGCAAGGATATTCAGTTGCAATTGTAATCCACAGGTATCCATCTTCACCGTAGAGCATTTCACTGGAAAACCTTTTTGGAGGATTTTCAAGGATGTCTCTTTTAATCATGACTGTTGGTGTTGCAATGGGTAAGGAAACGAAGCTGATTTTGAAAATATCACCTTTAAACCATGATGTGTCAACTACAGATTCGTCCTTCTCATCAAAGCGGATGTAAGGTGTATGGCTGAAATGAATATTTTCCTGCTCCATATACTTCAACTGCTTCTCAAGCTTATCTGGGAGAAAGAGGTCATCTGAGTCTAGAAATGCAATATACTCACCAGACGCCATATCTATACCAACATTTCTTGCCGCTCCAGGACCACCATTTTCTTTCTGAATCAGTTTAATTCTTGGATCATCAAGGGGAACATCAGAAAGGCGGATATCATCCTTTGAACCATCATCGATCAGAATGATTTCATAGTCGGTGAAAGTTTGTGCAAAAACACTCGTAAGAGCTTCTTTAACCCAATCAAACCGATTATAGAACGGGATAATAACACTCACTTTTGGAATAGGCACAACCCTCTCCCCCTTTCGTCACTGTTAATCTAAGACCGTTAACTGGAGCTCAGGTATCTCAGTGCTAGATACACCACTCACCTTAACTAGATCTTTTGAATAATCACCTACAAAAATTGCAATATAGGTTCTCGTCGATTTTTTGTATGCAGTAAAAGTCGTTGTTTTGTCATAGTGATTATTGGAACCTATTTTCGCATAGTGGATAAACCCGTTCTTCACCTCTTGCTCCATGTTTGCATGAATTGCAAAGTGGTGCCCAACTACATCATCATTTGTAATTGATATTTCATATGTGAAAAAGACCAAGTTTTTCTTCTTATCAATTTGGCATTTAATGAACTTTGAGTTCTCAATATTGACTGTTAAATGCTTCGAAGGATCCTTTTGAAGCGAGCGATAACCTACAAAGGCAGCAACAAATA
>JAVBKB010000034.1:0-7131 GCA_031554275.1 Caryophanales bacterium
CAAAGACTTTAAACCTCGAGTGATCAAGTATGAACACTACTTTAACAACTTAGAAGAGCGAAATAGTTATTCCAAAATAGATAAAGATGCGACATTTATGCGGATGAAAGAAGATCATATGAGAAATGGGCAGCTGAAAGCAGGATACAATATCCAAATCGCTACAGAGAACCAGTTTGTCCTCCATAATCAGATCTATCAAAATCCAACGGATACTCGAACACTGAAACCATTTTTGGATTCTTATGAAAAACAATTCGAAGAATTACCGAATACATTGTAGCAGACGCTGGTTATGGCGGCGAAGAAAACTATCGTCATTTGGTTGAAGAAAAGGCACGTCAGTTACTAATCCCTTATACGATGTACCGAAAAGAACGAAAGAAAAAATTCAAAACAGACATAAAAAACTGGGTAAACTGGACGTACAAAGATGACGAGGACTATTTCATTTGCCCAAACAACCAAAAGGTAAATTTTATTCGTTACAGTACTAGAAATGATCATTATGGTTACAAACGTGATTTCAAAATCTATGAATGCGAAGACTGCCTAGATTGTCCACTCAGAAGTGAGTGCACGACAACCAAAGGAGATAAAAAACGCCAAGTTCACTATACTCCTACTTGGGAAGAACTAAAACACAAGGCAAAAAGCAACCTTGAATCTGAAGAAGGTAAGGAAATCTATCGTCAAAGGAAAATTGATGTGGAACCTGTTTTCGGTCAGATCAAGGCCAATTTGGGTTTCACTCGATTCCATCTACGAGGGATCACCAAGGTGCTTACCGAAAGTAACTTGGTATTTATGGCCAATAATCTGAAGAAATTAGCCCTTTTAGGCTAACCTTCCCCTACCAAAAAGAAGCGTCAGAGAAAAAATCAGTTTTTATGATTTTTCTTTGACGCTTTCTGCTGTTTTAGATGGGTTTTGTCCCAGCCTCAGTTTTCGCATACTTAAAATTGGGCGTATCCACTCATATAAAGGCAATTATTGCTTTTTTTTATATCTCTTCAATTAACTTATCAAAATCATTTTTAAAGATTCTATCTTGAGCGATACGATATTTTTCAAACTCACTCTCTGCGTAATCTTTTGCAATTGCCATCGAAATCTTGCCGGCGTTTTCTAAAATATCTCGGTCATCCGCCAGAAGAAATTTATCAATTCTAGTTGACCAATCTTCCATTGACATAGGAATGTGACGCTTTGCCCTTGATTCTGCTAATTCCAAGAAAGCATTCACGATTCTTCCGAGATCATCTAATTCTTCTTTCGACAGGAAATTCTTTGCAACAGAAACATCCGACTTCTTAATCTTGCCATCTGGTGCACTGTCCCATGTTGTTAAACCCATATGTTTTTTTTCGCTACTTGCTCGGTCGCAAATAATTTCTGCTGCTGTTTTATGGGAAATTGCAAAATGCATTTTATTTTGTACTTTAGCAAAGAACTGTTTTGTTAAAGGAGCGTTTTTATCATAATCAATACTCGTTGCATAAATATCCGTCACTTTTTGATAAAATCTTCTTTCACTTAACCGAATTTCTCTTATTTCTTCTAAAAGCTTCTCAAAATAATCTTCGTTTATATAAGTTCCGTTCTCCATTCTTTTACGATCAAGAACATAACCTTTAAGAGCAAAATCTCTCAAGACTTGTGTAGCCCATCTTCTAAATTGAGTAGCACGCATCGAATTTACTCGGTATCCAACAGAAATAATGACATCCAAATTATAAAATTGAATTTCACGCTCTACCTCTCGAGCCCCCTCTTTTTGAACTATCCGGAATTTCCGGATAGTTGAATCTTCTAGCAATTCTCTATCTGCAAAAACATTCTTAAGATGCTCATTAATAGTTCTTGTATCAACTTGAAACAGCTCAGCCATCATTTTTTGAGTAAGCCAAACAGTCTCATTCTCATAATGAACTTCAATTGTCTCAGACTGTTCTTGAGTTGAAAAGATTAGAAATTCGGCTGTACTATTTCTGATTCTTAATTCCCTAGAATTCTCACTTTTCATTCAAATTACCTCGATTCCAGATTCAATTATACTGTAAGACCCACGAGAGCCTGGTGCAAGTCAGAAGTGTAATCAATTTTCATTTGTTCCCCTTCTTTGCAATCTATCAAATATCCTTTGAGCAACTCCTAAACATTTTTCAACCGTAAAAATTTCATCATCGAAGAAAGCATTTGTAAAAACTTCGGAAACTACTTCTGCAATTTCTTCCACATCGCTCTCACACGAAATCATATATATTATTTTTTTAGCTTCTGAAAAAAATTCATCGTCAGGTGCAAACGGCAACAGATCAAAAGGATTCCAACAATCAATTTCTTTCTTAACAATTCTGAATAGATCTATTTTCGAACCTTTAACTCTTTTACTAACGCCGAAACCAATTCCTCGAAATTTTCTAGGGTTTTTTAGCGCTTCTCTAAAATTCAAATCGACATCATTTTCCTTGTGAAAATTCGGGCGAATTGGCACATAAATCTTATCAATATCTGTGTCAATTACAACATCTCCCTTTAACCCTAGATAATGTTCTGGAGAGATAAGTTCATAACCAAACAAACGACAAAATTTTTCTGGATGATTACTTATTGGAACTTGTAGTTCCTTAACCTCTTTGTACATTTCTTTGATTTCTTCAATTGAATACCTTCTCCCATGTAGAAAGACATCACCTATGTACTGTTCAAATCTGATAATCATTAAATCACAACCGTTGCTAATCAGTCTTATAGCATCAAATTTGGCTTTACGTAAAAAGCCATATACACTGATTCTCTCACAATTCCCATTAAGTGAAAAGAAACAATTCATTTCGACCGAATTCACCAACAAAGTCTCAATTGTAGAAAGCTGAATATTAGAAGGCACAATATCCACCTTCAACAGACAAAATGTAGTCCTCCCGCTTAGGCAACACCTTCTTAGAAATCACGCTTTCCAAAATCTTAAACATCGTCACTTCAATCTCATCCGGATCAGGATAACCCAAGTTCATCGTCAAATTACTCTGTGCATCCTGATCAACAAGCAACAGCTTCTCACCCTTCTGGGCCAACCCAGTCAAGACTAATCGTTGAAGTTGTCTTCCCGACCCCACCTTTCTGATTACAAACAGCAATCAATTTTGCATTCAATCTCACAAAATTCTTCCTCATTCTCCACACTCCCGAACTAATTTGTAATTGTCCCAATCCTCTCACAGCATTCCTTTTTATGCGGTTGTCACATTGCAAAGTATCATAGCAATCATTCTAACAAAAAATCACCCAGTCTCCTGAGTGATCTCCTTATCTTTATAACTCCAGCTCACCCATCCGCAGCAGTTCCACAACTGCTTGGGATCGCCCTTTCACACCAATCTTCTGCATGGCATTCGAGATGTGATTCCGCACTGTTTTTTCGCTAATAAACAATTCCTTAGCAATTTCACGTGTGGTTTTATCCTGTATGAGAAGCTCAAACACCTCGCGCTCACGCTTCGTCAAGATGTGTTTTCTTGAGAATTCATTGTCTTTCAAGTAGATAACCCTCCTATCCTTAAGGAAAGGTGTATATTTTGTCTGTATATAATATGAAATTACAATTAAATTGTGAGAAATGTTGAACTTTAATTACTCAGCAATATTGATTGAATATTGATTGAATTTTCATTGAATTACACTTGAAAGCTGACAAAGAATGTACTGTCTTCATGCACAAGCATCTTAGACCTGAAACCCAACATCATGCTTTTATAGGCATCTTAACTTAACAGTGAACTTTATCAATCGAAATTGATCCAGAAATCGGTGCAATCTTGTTATTCCTCAACTGAACTCTTCCGTCCATCCTGACTTTCATTTCGGGATTTTTCGAAACAATTAGTTCAGTCAAATCACATATTTAGTTAAGACCTATCCGTTTCCGCAAGATTTTTTGTAGTCCATAAATAATAATCTTCAACAGGATATTGGCAACCAAGATAAGGAGTGACACTAAGGCTGCTGCTTCATACATGAATTGCCCCTCAAATTGAGGAATCATAAGAGCAATCGGCCGTGTTTCAACATTGAATAAGAACGTAACTGCTGAAATCGTTATCATTGCATTAATAAAGAAATAGCTAAACATTTCCAATATAGTGTCAAGAGTACATGGAATAATGACACCAAATAGCAAACGGACTCTTTTAATGCCAAGGGATTTCCCAACAGACTCGAGGTTGGGATCCACCTTAGATAAGGCATTATATGCGATTAAATATGGAGACGCTAAGAAGTGAACGATGTTCACCAAAATCAGTAGCCATATCGTTTGGTAAATCACAGTGTCTTTGAAAAACAAAACGTAACTTAATCCAAGTATCAAACCAGGAATCGCCAAGGACATCATCGATAAAACATGTAAGAATTTATTTGCAAATGAAATCATTCTGACCGTTGCATATGCAATTAGATAGGCAATAATAGTTCCGAAGGCTGCTGTAAAAAAAGCAATCAATAATGAATTGGACAAAGTATTTCCAAATCCCATATCTAAAAAGTACTGCACATGCTCGAATGTAAATGAATTATCATAAGGGTACTTCTTTACAAACGCTGTAAAAGCAAATGAAATTATTGGCAATAAAATAATCGTCATAATAGCATACAACAAAATCGTGCAGAGAATATCTCTTTTTTTGTTGATTGCAGGGATGTAGTCCTTTTTTGAAAATCCTAAAGTAACGCCATCCTTTTTTAATAAATCTATAATAAAAGCAAGTAAAGCGGGTGTTAATAGAATCATTCCAATGAAAGCACCCTTTGAAAAATCTAGCATCCCAATGACTTCCCGATACAGATAAACTGGTAATGTAACATACCTGCCCCCAACCGCCAAAGGCACTCCATAATCTGTGAAAATCATTGTGAAAACGGCAAATGTTGCAGAAATAAATGGTACCTTAAGATATGGTAGCGTGACAACAAAAAAAGTCCTTATTTTCGAGAGGCCGAAAACCCGAGACTGCTCATACAATGTCGCATCAATATACGTAAACCCATTGTGAAATATTAGAAAAGCGACTGGAAAAGAATACAAAACAGATCCAAGTATAATCCCCTTTATTCCAAACAAATCTATATTAATGTTAAGTACATTTGTGAAAATACCATTCTCACCAAAAAAATTAATTATCCCAATACCATGAGAAATCGAGGGTATTAGCATAGGGAGCGTAATTAAAATAATTAATACATTCTTCTTTTTAACATTACTACGACTAATTGTGTATGCAAAGAAATACGCTAAGGAAACTGACACCAACGTTGCAATTGAAGTTACAATGACAGAGTTCTTCAGAACAGTCTTAAATCCATCTGTTCTGACAAACTCAGCCATAGATGCCCAATTTATTTTCGTCATCATTGAAAAAACAGGAAGAATAATTGCAACGAGAAAGAATGTCAGTAAAAAAATTATGAAAACATAATTCCCTTTTTTAGAGTTTAATGTTTTCATAGATCTGTACCAGTAATCGATTCCAAAGACGAAATCTTTTTGATTAAGTAGTCCCCCACAAACTCTTTAACAAAATCACTTTTTGGATTATTGAAGATATTCTTTGGTGTATCTATTTGCTCTATTTTACCCTTACGCATGACCAAAATCCGATCAGAAAGTAAAAACGCATCTTCCTGATCATGCGTAACATAAATCATCGTAATGCCAAAATCAAGTTGAATTTGCTTGAACAATTGGGCGAGCTCAAATCGTATTGCTGCATCTAATGCGGAGAGAGGCTCATCAAATAAAATGATATCAGGTTTTAATACCAAAGTTCTTGCGATGGCAACACGCTGTTGCTGACCACCTGAAAGCTGATGAACCCGTTTCTTTAAATGATTCGAAAGACCAACTTTCCCCAGCATTTCAATAGCAGTTTTCTCACCGTTTGCTCTATCACCCTTGATTTTCAAAGCATAAAGAACATTTTCCAAAACATTCATATTCGGAAAAAGGGCGTAGTTTTGAAAAACAATACCCATCTTTCTTTTTACTGGTTCATAAGATGTAATGTCCTCTTCACCTTTGAAAATTTTGCCTTCACCAGCTGTTTCAATACCAATTAGGATACGGAGTAATGTCGTTTTGCCACAGCCACTTGGACCAAGAATTGATAAAAACTCTCCTTCTGGAACTTCAAATGATATCTTGTCAAGAATCAGATCATGATGAAAACTTTTTGAAATCTCTAGCACTCTAAGTTTCATATTAATACTTCCATTCTTTCAAAAGCATCTCTTTTTCCTTAGAATCATTGATTCCTTTCATATCTGCTGATTCGAAATCAGGGTAATTCTTTACTACTGTTTTTTGATTTTCAAATATTTTGTCTGGTGAAAAGTTCTCTTTATCATAAACAACAAAGTCACTAGCCAACCATTTATACACTTCGATAACATTTTTGTTTTTCTCTTTGCCAGAAATGATTCCAAACCCACTTAGACTAAATGGAGAACCATATTCAGGTTCAATAATTTTCAATGGAACATTCTTCTCAATTTCCTTTGCAGCTTTAAAAGTTGTACTCAAACCGATTGCTGCCTCCCCTTGGGATAACAATGTCACAGGCGCAGAACCTGATTCCGTAAATTGCTTAACATTTTTTTGAAGTTCATCAAAATATGCTAACGCATCTTTCTCACCAAGCTCATTAACAAGATTCTTTAAAAAGAAATAACCAGTTCCAGATGTTTTCGGATTAGGCATTACAATTAACCCTTTATATTTGGGGTCTTTTAAATCTTGATAAGTTTTTGGCTCGGGTAAGCCTTTTTTACTTAATACATCGGTATTGATAATAATCGCCCCAGAATACTTTTCCCAAATGAGATATTGCCCTTTATCTGGATTTAATCCTGGCAAATAGTCTTTTCTTGCATATTCAGAAACATTTACATACAGGTCAATATTATCCTCCATGTAAGCCGTGTCCAACCCCAAAACAATATCTGCCTGTGTAGCAGTACCCTCAGCCTTTAATTTCGCAGCATTGTTTCCTGTAGGGAGATATTGAATGACTAACTCCAAATCCGGAAACTTCACCTTGAATTGCTTTCTAAGTTCCTCATTTCGAAAATCTT
>JAVBKB010000077.1:0-10589 GCA_031554275.1 Caryophanales bacterium
TGGTGTAACAGATGCATCAGGTCAAGTTCAGACACCAGCACTTTTCCTTGGAAAATATCAGGCAATCGAAACAAAAGCGCCACTGGGCTATGTGATTGATAGCAAGCCGATTCCGTTTGAATTAAAATATGCTGGCGAGGAAGTGGCAGTAACCACTACCACGTTGTCAGCAGAAAACAATCTGCAACAATTGCAAATTTTAACGCATAAAGTTGATGAAATGATTAGCTATCAAGATAGTAACCCTGTTATTACGACTGTTCCATCAAACGGAAAAGTGTTTGGTGTATTCACAAGAAATCCAATGGAAGTGATGGGGAAGGAAATTGTTCCAGCGGACGGTATGTTAGCAACTGCAACTACGAAAGCAGGAATTGCAGCAGTAGAAGAGAAATTTCCTGCTGGAGATTTTTATGTCAAGGAACTTGATGCGGGTGCAGGACATGACCTAAACGAAACAAAATACAACTTTACCTTTGAGCATCAAAACAATGCACCAATGGTTACGGTAGATATTTATTCAGACGAGGCAATGAATCCGATTGTAAATGAATTGCATAAAGAGAAATTAACAATTAAAAAGCTAAACGAGGCTCTTGAAAAACAAGGTGATGAATGGAAATCACACTATGAGGCAAATGCAGCAGGAACCGTGTTCGAGCTTAGCCAAAATGGTAATTTGGTTCAGAAAATCACCATTGGTGAAAACAGTACCGCAGAGCTAGAGCTTCCTGTAGGTGTATATCAACTAAGTGAAGCGAAGCCAAGTTCAGATGACTATTCGATTAATCCTGAAGTGTGGACGATTGAAGTCACAAAAGAAGAAGTTAAGGTCACAGATTCTAAAGGTCAGGAAGTAGTTCTTAAAAATAATAACGAACTGGTAATCAAAAATGATTTAAAACAAGGTGTAGCAGAGGTTTCTAAGCAAGAAATTGGTGGTTCAGAAGAGCTTCCTGGTGCAACACTCAATGTCAAAGGAGAAGGAGTAGATATTACTTGGGTTTCAGGAACCGAACCGAAGAGATTGCAGCTCAAGGACGGCAACTATACGCTCACCGAAACTTTACCGAATGATGGCTATGAACTTAATAGTGAGACAGTCGCATTTGAAGTAAAAGATGGTGAAACAACGAAAGTTGTGATGCACAACAAAAAGTTACCAGCGCCAAAACCTTCTATTTCACCAACAACTGGTGATAGTTCCAAGTCATTCTGGATTTCAGTGTCGATCCTTGGAGTAGGAATTGTAACTATGTTCGTTCTAGCTCGAAGAAATGGCAAGAAAAGAAGCCAGGGAAAATAATTGCAAGTAAGATATGAAGAATATCGCTGTCAATTCGAGGCGGTATTTTTTTCTTTTAAGGAGGGGATGTTTTTGTGCATTACCATGAAGTTGAACATGCATTGTTAGGTAGACTTGGAGAAAAAGCTCGTAAGTCAAAATTGAAAGCAGGTCGTTATTGTTTTACAGATTGCTATCGAGGGAAAAATTTCAAGATATCAGTTCTGATTGATCCCGAAAATATCAATAAATATAATGAATCTGCAACTGGAGAAAGTGAAGACCTAAAAAATAAGATCATTCGTTCCGTGCGAAGGTCGAAAGCAATGGATGGTCATTGGATGTATAGTTGCTGTCCATCTTTTGGAAATATTGAAATAGAGCTTATAGTTGAAACAGATCGCAGGGATAAATAGTGAGATCATTCACTCAAAAGAAAGGAAATTGCTTATATACAGTCGTGTATGAAGAAAAGACTGGGGAAATCGTTAAGACACGGTATGAATTTGAAGATGGAACTATTTATGAGTTCATCATAGAAGAGTGCCAGGAAATTTTATCCCAATGTTCACGAAGGAAAGATCATAATGACCTTATGAAAGGGCTCGGAATGGTCGTTGGGATTCCTAATGAGATATACTATTGTACTTTGTCTGAGCGATGTTATTTGTTTGTCGAAAACTTTGAAGGGAGGTGGGAATTTTACAAAACAACATTTTGGAGAAACGGGGGTGGTCACACAAAGGTATATATATCTTCACAGGACTTTTACTCAGTGTATGAAAGAGTAGAGTCCTTTTTTTATTGGCTAAAAACAAGACGAATTTAGGAGGTGTTTTCTTGGGATTCAAAAGGCTGTTCAATAAAAAAAAATATGAACGGGAGGCGAAAGAAAAAAGATCGCTTCCCAAAGTAAGAAATAACAAATTGATGAGGCGACTGTTATGGCTATTAATTGTGATCGTTGCATTAAGTGGCATACTAGCATTTCTTAAAGCTGGAACAGCGATTGAAATGAATAAAGAGTTGTCTAAGCAAGTTATGCAACTAGAATCTAAGACAAAAGCTGATAAAAGTGTTGTGTATGATCCGAATCTTGAAGTTTATTTGAACGGATTTGTAAATGTATATATGAATGTGCCAAACACGCCAGAGTTATTTTCAGCTAGAGCAGAAAGTCTAGGTAAGTACTACGCAAAAGGAATTGAACCAGAAGCATTTGCTACTCAGAATATTCGTTTACTGAAATCTGCTGAACTATACAGACTTGAAGCGGTTGATGGTGTAAATGTAGCGCAGTATATTGTGACATACGATAATGTTGCTGCTGCCACCGCAACTGTGACATCACTTTTGAATATCCCATATGGAGAAGAAGATGGGCAATTTTCAGTAATTGAAAAGCCCTACTTTACGAGTGTTCCAAGCAATATGACAAACTTGCCATCTGTTGAAAAAAATGTTGTTGGAAAAGAGGAAGTGACCTATTCAACTGCTTCTGAGGTTGAAGTTTTCTTGCAAGAATTTTTTACTAAGTATGCGAGTTCAACAGTTGAAGATATGGCATACATGATGAAAGATCCAGAAGCGCTAGGAGACTTGTATGTATTTGATGCTAGCACGCAAGAAATGTATATGGATGGCGAAACAGTTTGTGTTTATGCGGATGTCGTTTTTAAAGAAAAAGCGAGTGATGTAAAGCACACTGAGAGTATGTCGCTCGAATTGGTAAAGAAAGATGGGAAATATTATGTAAACAAAATATCACATATAGGAGGGAAATAGTATGTTTGAAAAGATGATCTATGCCGATGCGCCAGCTGGATTACCAGATGTAGAGGGCGCACAAAATTATGTGCAAGACCAAGCAAGTGCAATTGTTTTTATTGTCTTGATCATTGTAGCTGTCGTGTTTTTAGCAAAACGGAAGTTTGGCGAGGCTGCTTTTTTTGCGGCAATTGGGACAGGTATCCTCATCTTTATTGGGGATCCAACAGTATTGGTTGATATGATGAAGGCTGCTTTAAAAATGATTGGAATTGATGTGTAATGGCGAAAGAGCTATATAACTATAAAGAGGTGTATGAAACGCCATTTACTGTTCAAAAATTCACCAAGAATTTTTCTCTAAACAATCCATTTCCTCTGGCGAAAATTGTGATCTTTGTGGTCACTTTTTTTCTTTTGCTCGTATTTTTTAGAAAACCAATCGGAGCAATTGGAAGTGTGATTACTGGGTTAGATAAGGTGATCTATGGTGGCGTGCCTTATTTAGTTTCAAAATATTTAATGAAGTTACAGCCTGATGGAAAAAGACTGCACTACTATCTCAAAGATATAGTGCTTTTCTTTTTTAAAGTGAAACTGCCCAAAAAGCAGTACTGCCACGATAAAGAAGTCAAGCATATCCAAGCGCAGGTAGTTTTTGAGGAAGTGATCGTAGAAGGGAGTGACTATGATTCTAAAATATCCAGTGAAGCAGTTTCATAAAAATATGGTTCTGACTCGAACAGGAGATGTCTGGGCGTATTACAAAATCAAACCACAATCTATTACTTCGAATAATATTGAGGAGCTAGAAAAGGCTAAAAGAAATACAAGTTATTTTTTTCAGCAGCTTAGAAGATATAAAGATTTTCATTTAGAAGTATATCCGAAAGATATGAATTTGCGTGAGCGATTTAAGGCAATAGAAAACGATTTTGCGCCAGAATGCGAACAAATTGGGAAGTACTATTCGAACGAGACGATTACATTGTTAGAAAAAGAATTAGGCAGAGTTTGCGAAGAAGCATTTGTTGTTGGCGTATTGTTAAAATCGAGTGTAATTAGTGACAGCATCAAGGAAACGGTGATGAAATCAGTCGAAATGGTAACTGACTCAATTCTCACTGCTATTGGTTATGAACCCCGAGCTGATGATGCCTATTTTGAAAAATATTATGATCTGGAAAAAGAGCTAGAATCCATTGTGAGGGGGATTGAAGGTGCGCCTTTGACACAGGAAGAGAACATATATATTAACCGATATAGCTTTCTTCGTTCAATTGATCATTCCGTCAGAAAAGAACAGCAAAATGGTGATGTATTTAGTGTTACAGATACGGTAATAGACCCAAGCAGCAATCTTGGATATTTAGAGCTGAAAACAGCAGAAGGAAGTTGTTTTGTATCTTTTGTACCAGTTGCCAAAACACCAGTAAATGTTGGCTATCTTCACTTGTTTCAAACCGCAGAAAAGCTTTTGTTTCCTGTTGAGCTGCATATTAAGGCACGATTTGAAGATATAGAAAAGGTCGGTAATAAAGCAAAGCGTACAAAATTGCGATTCAAGCAATCTGCAAGAGAAGCAAAAGAAAATGGAGACCAGGCATCCAATTCAAACCTTACTGGAAGATACCTATTGACGCATCTTCAAAATGAAGTGGAGAAGGATATCCCACAGCTAAAGTGGCAAGCTGTATATGTCGTTTCAGCATCTACAAAGAAATTATGTAAAAAAAGAGTAGATAGCCTAATTCGGGTGCTTGGACATAAGAAGATTAAAGCAGTACGACCAATTGCGGATCAATTGAATTTATTTTATGCCTGTCTTCATGCTGAGTCGTTACAGTTTGAAAAAAACTGGTTGCATCATACGAATGTGGATGGGTTAGCAGAGAATTTGTTCGCAGTCTCAAATCGTCTAGGAAACACAACTGGATTTTACCTTGGACGAGTTGATAATCAATTGAAAGCAGTAAATTTGAAGACCAGCATTCATGCAAGTAGAAAGCCAGTTTTATTTAATCCGACTGTTGCAGCAAAAGGCATAACAGGTGCAAAGACGGATAGTCCGCACATTGGTATAACTGGTGAAACGGGTAAAGGTAAAACGTATCTAGTTAAGGACTTGCTCATGCATACTTCATTTTTGAATGCAAAAATACTTTATGTTGACCCTAAGAAAGAAGTGAAGAGATGGTTTAGCGGGGCAATAGAAAATGAAGATATGCAGAAAAAATATCCGCTATTTGTAGAACATTTAAAGCGTTTTAATTATGTCACACTTGATGTTGTAGATAGAGCCAACTGGGGTGTACTTGATCCGATCTGTTTTTTAAAGGGTGCTGATGCGAAGGATACAGCCGAAGCAATGATTGAACAGATATACAATACGACAGGAAAAGATTTAGCGAAGACTGCAATTCTCAAGTCGTTGTCAGAAGTATTTGAACGACGTGAAAAGGGTGAAAAGGTAGGACTTCTTCATGTAGTTGAGCTTCTGAGGAACTCTGATGAAAAAGAGATTAGGGGTGCTGGTGAGTTAATACATGAAAAGGTGAAAGGGAGCATATTGCAACTTGCATTCTCCGATGGTTCATCTGATGGACTTAATCTGACATCAAGAATGAATATACTTGAGATTACAGGCCTTGAGTTGCCAAAAGAAACCGATTTGCCATCTGACTACTCTGATCTTGAGAAGAAAAGCATTGCGCTTATGTTACCACTCGGAAAGTTTTGCGAGAAATTTGGCAGTGAAGACCCCAGTCAAGATACAGTCATTATTTTTGATGAAGCATGGATTTTTGCATCTGCCAGAGGTGGGAAGAAGATACTTAAATCGCTTAAACGTGTGGGTAGAAGTTTTAACAATATTCTTGTTCTGGTTACGCAATCAGTAGAAGATGTGTCTGAAAAAGATGATCATGGTAATTTCGGGACGATCTTTGCGTTTGATGAGCCAGCAGAGCGAAAAGAAATACTACGACACCTGGGAATTGAAGTCAATGAAAAAAATATAAAGGCACTTTCTGAGATGTTGAAAGGACAGTGTTTTTATAAAGACATCTATGGTCGTGTAGGAAAGATTAATATTCACTGCCCGTTCGAGGAAATGGATCTAGCTTTTAAGACAAACGAAAAAAATGCTAGTGCGATTGCGGAAGAACTGTTTGCATCTTAGAAGGAAGGAGGAAAACAATGAGGAAGAAAATTTCATATTTTCTTGGGACTATGGTAATGACTATAGTCTCTTTTTTTACGTTCATCACACCAGTTTTTGCAGAAACGACAAACGTTGCTATTCCGCTAATTGATAAATATCCATTGATGAATTATGAAGCGGTTACATTTGTAGGGTGGCATATCCGTATTTTTGGTGACGAGGGTATGGCAAAAATCGCAACAGGTTTAGCCAATTTCTGTTTCACAATTAACAAGATAATTGTTGAAGTCGTTGATTATGGAATTGAGTTTCTGTATGGAATTAATGCAATTAATGGACTGGTTGATAATACGATTAGCATATCAAACAAAGCATGGACGGTTTTGTTTGATAATTTTGGTGCTGCTCTATTGATTGTTGCAGGATTGGTGATATTTTGTACGTTTGCGTTTAAGTCACCACAACATGCATTTCGTCAATTTGGGCAACTCTGCTTGGTGCTTATGCTTTCTTTCGGCTTCATGGCAGCTGGAGGTCCGATATTGAAGTATGTAAATAATGTAGCGTTAGACGCCCAGTCAATCATGATGTCTGCTGGCTCTGGTAATTCTGGCGATTCAGTAACGCAAATAAGAGATAAGTACTTTGACACAACGGTAATGGATCCATTTTTATTAATGAATTTTGGAACAACAGATGAAAATGAAATAGAAAAAGAAGATCCCGAACGGATTGATCGAATTCTGAATCAACCTGAGATCGATGAATCTTTCGATAGTGACTTGGCAAAAGCAGAACTTGAGAAGAAGGAGAAGAGCTATAACAATGTGTATATGAGTTCTTCTTATGCATCTTATAAACTGGCAATATGTTTCTTCTCACCACTGATATCTGTCGCTCTAGGTATTCCAATACTGGGAATCTCATTTGCGAACTTCTTTGCTCAAATACTTATATTAGTAATGACATGGCTCATGCCGTTTTTGATGATTCTTAGCATTATACCCAGATTTTCAAGTGCGGTGATGAATGGCTTTAAGCGAATGGGAGTCGGCTTTGTGGCAATGATCTTCTTTGGCGTGCTTATGATGGGGATGTTTTATTTGATAGATTTGATCAAGTTAATTATTCCTGGAACCGATGTTGCGGGATACTTTTTAGAATCTGTGTGTATTATTATCTCTATTTTCCTGATTATTAAATTCCGACATAAGATTATTAGCGCAATCTCGAAGGATATCGTTAATAATGCGGGTTATAGAGGGGTTAAGCAAGCAGAAGACTACATTGGTAATAAAGCAGGAGAATTACGAGACAAGCTGTTTGGAAATGAATCTGAAAGTAACAATGATGAATATGGCGATACAATTCCAAAAGTCGATGCAAGTAGGAGTGTTCAAGTAGAAGATTCAGTAGAAAATAATGAGGAAACCGAGTTTCAACGAACTGATCAAGCAGAAGAATCAGATAATGACGAAACTGAGGGAATATCAGATGATGCTGATGATGGAGAGACTGACGCAGATGAGATGGAACAAACTGAGCCAGAAACCGAAGAGGTGTCAGAAATTGAGGATGCATCGGATCAAGACGAAATGTCACCAGAAGCAGGAGAACTGACAGATCCGGATGAGTTGCCACCAGAAGCAGAAGAACTAGCAGACCAAGATGAATTTCCACCAGATGTGGAAGAACTGACAGACCAAGATGAATTGTTGCCAGATGCAGAAGAACCGACAGATCAAGATGAATTGCCACCAGAAGCAGAGAAACTGACTGACCAATATGAACTACCACCAGATGCAGAAGCGCTGACAAATCAAGATGAATTTTCTCCGATTGCAGAAACTCCACATAATCAGGAAGGGTTAGATACGCAAAACCAAGAGATTCTGTCAGGCGCAATGCAATCTGAATCAAGTGAAACACAATCACAAGAGGTTGAGCAGATTCAAAACAATTCAAGTGGATTGCATGATGTGGATGAATTGGAAGATCAAGACCAAGATGAAATTGATGGGATTCGAGAGTAGAAGTTATGCAGAAAACAATAGTTCTCAAACTACTTCAGATAATCCTGCCTCTTGTGCTTCCTTTGGTATTTTTTATTCTCATCATTTTATGTGCTGCTTATGAAGACAGTAATCAAGAACAGCCAACACCAATGCCAAATCAAGCATTATCAGCAGAATGTGAAGCATATCGTCCACTTGTAAAAAAGTACTGTGATGAATATGGCATTCCAGACCAAGTAGATGTGATTATGGCAATCATGATGCAAGAGAGTGGAGGGCGAATCCCTGATGTGATGCAGAGCTCCGAGTCCATTGGGCTTCCGCCAAACTCGATTACAAATCCAGAGGAATCGATTAAGTATGGTGTTCAGCACTATAAGCACATTATGGATTCCATCCCAAGTGGTGATCAGAATGCGGTCGTTCAGGGCTATAATTATGGCAGCGCATGGGCTGTATTTGTGAATGAACATGGTGGAGTTTGGACGCCAGAATTAGCAATTGAGTTCTCTGATATTTGGGCAGCCAATTATGGTTGGGATAATTACGGAGATAAAGATTATGTGCCACATGTGCTTCGGTATTTACCTCAATATCCATCGGGAGATGGAATACAAATCTTTAATTATGACCAGGTTCATGCGATTATGCGACAGTATCTTGGAGTGCCGTACTTGTTCGGAGGGAAAGACCCAACGCAGGGGGGCGTTGATTGTTCAGGTTTAATGGAATATAGCTTCAAACAAGTTGGTGTAAACCTAAGTGGAAATGCGCAAATGCAATATGATATGACTGTACCAGTTGCAGAAGCAGATGCTAAACCTGGTGATCTTGTGTTTTTTGAAACATATAAGGCAGGCGCATCTCATGTTGGGATGTATGTGGGTAACGATCAGTTTCTAAATGCGAACAACAATGGAGTAGAGTACTCAAGTATTTCAACCTGGCGAGAGTTATACCCATTCTTGGGATATAGGAGGGTGGTTCATTATTGAAAACGAAATGGATAAAAGTTCTTCTGATTTTAGCGGTTGTACTGATTGGATGGGGTGTAAAAAGTAAGTTTGCGAGCCAACAGACAATTGTTGAAAGTTATGAGCATAAAATAATTGAATTGAATCAGGTAGAAACAACAGCTGCTGATGAAGTCAATCGTACGTTTTTAGAGAGATTTTTCACATACGAATCCATGCTGGATCGATATGAAGTAGGAGACATAACAACAGCTGATTGTTATGCTTCTCTCTTCCCTTCTGGCAAGGTGGAAAGCGATTCAGGATTGTCTTCCGAGCTAACAAGTTGTGATTCATACAAGAAGGAAGAAAGTAAAGATACCATTTCATTCTTGAATCAGCTGCAAATTACTATTAAGGTTGGTGGTAAGGAAACAGTGCAACATACAATTTTTAAAACAGAGCTTAAATTTGTTGATGGGGTCTGGAAAGTGAATGAAATTAGTTTCGAGGAAGACTAATATTGATTTTGGTAGTGTATTTAATTTTAAGAGTGCACCTTGAAAAAGTGCTTTTTAGCATGAGTCTACAGTATTACATTGAGAAGGATATGAAAAAATACACACCCGATTGTAGCAGTGCAAGTGTCTATTTTAGTAGACAAGAAGAAAAATGGTCATTACAGCATTTATGGAAACTTTCTGATGAGGCAGTAATGAATGATATAATCCCGCAACCAATGAGGATTATTTTTCAATTAGAGCAATATGCGTTATTCACGGTTGTCGATTCTTTAGTGGATGCTGAATGTTTGATCAATCCCATTTGAAATGCGTTCGAGTCTTTGGAAAAGCCAAGTTAATACTAAGAATATTGGACAAGTTTTGCACAATATAATAAATAAAAGTTGTTTAGAAAGGGGCATGTTAATCGTAAAAGTAATTATGTATCTTCCAGATTCTGAAAGCGCATTAAACGAATTAAGTGATAAAGTAACAAAAGTCCATCTGGATGCAGTTGTTAACTACATAAGTCGGTTAACTTGTCCCAAGGAACAACGAACTGCCTTAATTGACGCAGTAATAGATGAACTACATGAGAAACATGATAATGGTCGTTGATGGTCAGAGGTTTGACAAATCAATTCTTTTAAAAGATATGCTGACAAGATTCGTACTTTTTGTTTCAATAACGTTAAGAGCGAATTTTTTTTAGTGGAAAACGAGAGTTCAGAATAATTTTACTTGCACTTCATTATTTTTTGCGTAATCATTTAAGGGTAAACCAAAATTTAAGAAAGGATGATAAAACATAATCAAATAAAATGGACCCAATAGAATGGACAGTAAAAAAAGTCTATTCTATTGGGTTCATTTTTTGTAACATAAATACGAGGTGAGAATAAT
>JAVBKB010000228.1:0-10078 GCA_031554275.1 Caryophanales bacterium
AAGATTTAAAGAAGGACTTGATGCAAAATGATAACAGAGAAAGAAAAACAAAGTTACTATAAGGCGTTTGTAGAGAAAGATAAGGGATTTGAGGGTACCTTCTATGTTGGCGTCAAAACAACAGGTGTATTTTGCCATTCTACTTGTCCTGCAAAGAAGCCCAAGTATGAAAACTGCGAGTTCTATAACAATTCGAAAACAGCAGTACTCTCTGGTTACAGACCTTGCAAACGCTGTAATCCATTATCAAATCCAGCTATTATTTCGCCCATTGTCAAACTGCTAATTGATGAGATTGAGAAGAATCCAGAGAAAAAATGGACCAACCAAGATTTTGAAAGCTTGTCCATTTCTGCAGCTACGGCAAGACGGCAATTCACACAAAAATTCGGAATGACTTTTGTCGAATATGCACGTTCTCGACGTCTCGGTATCGCTTTGAAAAGCATTAAGAAGGGTGCCAAAACGATTGATGCACAACTTGACGCGGGGTTTGAATCCGATAGCGGTTTTCGGGATGCTTTCAGAAGAACACTAGGATCACCACTATCAAAAAAGAAGCCAGTAGAAACACTATATTCATGTTGGATTGACACCAAAATCGGCTCAATGCTAGCAATCTCTGATGAAGAAAAGCTTCATCTTCTGGAGTTTGTTGACCGCCGTGGTTTGGAGAAGGAAATAGAAACTCTTCGGTACAAATGGAATGCTGTCATTATCCCAGGAAATGCGAAACCCCTAACAATGATTCGACATGAACTGGATGTCTATTTTGAAAATCCACAAATGACTTTCAATACACCTATTGCAATCCACGGTTCAGATTTCACCAAGAGTGTTTGGAATGCTCTTCTGGAAATTAAAACAGGAAATTCTTTATCCTACTCAGAACTTGCTGAAATCGTTGGTCGCCCAAGTGCAATTCGTGCTGTCGCAAATGCAAATGGTCGAAACCAATTGGCCATCATAATACCTTGTCATCGAGTCATTGGGAAAAACGGCGCGCTCGTTGGCTATAGTGGGGGATCGGAACGAAAGAAGTGGCTGCTCCGACATGAAGGTGTTGAAATATAAAGATTCCGGCGAATACTTCTAGCGGAAGCAGTTGCGACAATTAAATTTGGGATTGAAATGACGGTTTGCATTATGAACGAGTGAATTATCTGTTTTAAAATTTAAAATTTATGTAATATTATGCAATTATGATAATGCAGGGGGAATATTGATGAAAAAACATGTAGTTTTCTTCGAAGCAGAAGGTGGTTCTGATAAAGGGCCTGATGGGTATCGTAGAGATACAATGCCAATGGTAAACTCTTTGAAGAAGAGAGGTTGGGATGCTGAAGTTATTTTTTATTCTGATGCGGAAAACACGGAGATTTACCAGCATGTTCTTAAGAACGCTGATGCCTATGTAAGCCGAATTAATCCTGGTAATTTGAAAGATGAAAGTACTTATTTTGAAATGTTACGTAAATTATGCGCAAATGGGGTCGTAGGGATGCCTCACCCAGACGCAATGATAGGATATGGCGCGAAGGATGCGCTAGTTAAATTGCGTCATACACCTTTTGTCCCTGAGGATACATTTGCCTATTACACGATTGAAGAATTCTACAAGGAATTTCCGGCTTCAATCATAAAGAATGAGCGTGTATTGAAGCAGAATCGCGGTTCAACCGGCGAAGGGATTTGGCGAGTTCGCCTGTTAACTGATATTGGCGCTGCAATTGTAGCGCCATTGGATGCAAAGCTTCACTGTGTTGAAGCGAAAGATAATCATGTAGAAGAGCACACTGTTGAAAGTTTCATGAAGATGTGCGAAAAGTACATTGTTGGCGCAAATGGTTTGATAGTTGATATGCCTTTCTTACCTCGCATTATTGAGGGCGAGATCAGACTATTGATGCTCTACAAAACACCTGTGAATGTGGTTCACAAGAAACCTACTGAGGGGGCTGATGCCTTTTCAGCAACTTTGTTCTCTGGCGCCCAATATCGTTATGAAAAACCAGAGGATTGGAAGGAACTTGTGGATGGATTCTTGGAGGCACTTCCGGAAATCACCGATAAGCTAGGTGGTTACGACCTACCACTGATTTGGTCGGCAGACTTTATTCTAGACAAAGATGAAAACGGCAAGGACAGCTACGTCCTTGGTGAAATGAACTGTTCATGTGTTGGATTTACTTCCGAGCTTACACTTAGTGAAAACATTGCTGATGAAATCATCAGTATCGTGACGGGGAAATATGATTTAGTTTAAAAGTCACCTGATACCGCGAAATATTATCCTAATTGTCGATAGAAATGCATCTTAATACCGCGAAATATTAGTTCGACCTAGGACTAGAAC
The DNA here is from genome assembly GCA_031554275.1 of Caryophanales bacterium. GTDB lineage: Bacteria > Bacillota > Bacilli > JARBTR01 > JARBTR01 > JAVBKB01. Next base: position 2,357 of record JAVBKB010000228.1, read on the forward strand.
AAATTTAAATAGTGGGCAAGAACTTCCGTCGAAGTTTTGTCCACTTATTTTAGTATGTTTCTTGATCATTTTCTCATTTTAAAGAAGTACTCATGGGTGTTGTAGGTAATTGGTTTGAAAACATAGCCCATTTCCCGATACTTCTTAATAATAAGGGGTAATGCTTTGCAAGTGTTTTTGTTATTGCTATTACAATGGGCAAGAATTATTTGGTCACCATCATTTCTTAATGTAGTTGCCTTTTTGACCAGCGAACTTACACTTGCATATGCATGATTTCCATCCTCTAAGCTAATTGTCCAATCGAAAACCTTGTAATGCGAGTGGTGAATTTTCTCCAGAAAATCCCGATCCAAATTCCCAGCACTCCCACCAGGAAACCGAATGATTTTCGAGTCAATCCCAATCGTATTGAAAATCTCTTGCTCAACTTGCTTCATTTCGTTTATAAAATCCAAGTCGTTTCGATAGATTTTCCGGAAATTATGACTATAGCTATGTAGCCCAATGCTGTGCCCCCCATGATAAATCTCCAATAACACTTCAGGAAACTGCTCAATTTGTTTCCCCACAACAAAAAAAGTTGCCTGCACATTATTTTCTTTAAGAATTTGTAATAATTCCTTATTTATTTTCCCAGTTGGACCGTCATCAAATGTTAAATAAACGGTTTTTGGATGCGAAGCTTCTTTTCCCGAAGTGACACCCTCAGGCATCGTTTGCGCTGTAGCAAACGCTCTAAAAGGTGACAATATCAGGCAGAGAATGAGTATTACAAACTTTGTTTTCATACAAATCGCTCACTTTGTTAGTAGTGAGATTTAGTATGAACATTAATTGCATTTTTATGAAATGATCTTACAACATTTTAATTTGCCGCTCCATTATTGCTCTTTATTCACGCAACAAGTCAAATAATCCCGTTTCTATCACGATAAATAATCATCGCATAGAGCTCAAACAATACTCATCAATATAGAGCGAGCACAATGCCTCCTTCAATCTGAAATTTCTACCAAAAATTATTTTAAAATAAAATGAAACATTTTGTCGAAAAATGACTCTTAATATAAGACTGATATTTGTTTGGAATGTATCTTGCAACAAGTTCTTCCTTGTTTGTCATTCCATCAGCACCCAGATTTTTTGAATCTGTATCAGTTTCAAGTTCTTCTTTATTTGTTAAACGGTAATGGCGACGCCTCTTATTTACAAGAAGCGTCGCCATTTTCCAAGAGACTAACTTATTCAACTGTGCCTGGAATAGAAACTCTCGATAAAATTTTCAAAGACGAGGAATAATTTACGAAGGATAGCGGGACTATCCCAGGAAATTATGACAAAGTATTTGGGAAACCTAGCGAGTTTTTAATAACCATTAGGATTAGGTAATCCTGTTAATCAAAACACAGGCGAACGGTATTTTTGCTGATCTTTCTTTTCCGAAAGCTTCATCAAGGCTCAAAACAGTTAGTTCAGAAGCATGCATATTATGTAGCACATATCTGTTATTTTTCCACTGGATTGCAATTGTGTGCATTCTTGCTTGCGACATTAAATCGCCATTCCACTGAAATGTAATCGTTGCACATTCTGCTTGTTGAACTGCTTTTTCCAATTCAGGTATAGTCATTACACCACGAAAATAACTTGTTTGAAATGATGTTTGTGAATTGAAGTAATATGCAACTGATTTTGGGTAGGTGCCCAACACTCCATTTAGCGCCATTTTATGGTTGCATTCCAACCAATAGATAATGGTAGCTAATTGAATGGGTGACTGGTTCAAAATCACTAATGCATTGTGAATGGCAATCCAACCGCAACCATTATAATCCCCTTGAAGTTGCTTCCTTCCAAAAGCACCATAAAGCAAACATTCTGTGAACCGCTGCTTCTCAATAAATCCAGTCGAGGTCGTGATTTGCTGGTCGCACCAAGCTTTCTCATTCAGCTTATAACGATCAGATGCTGTTTCAAATTTTGTTCGATTACGACCTAGATTGCAGATTACAAATGATATCCCATAGGTCAAATAATTCACGAAACGATTGAATGCTTGAAATATAAGATCGCGTGGTGTCGTCAACTTTTGAGGTCTGTGAGAATGGTCTGCCTGCTCAATCACAACCACAACAGCAAATCCAAGCAGGTATGCCCACACATCTTGAATCTCAAAGCTTCTTTCAAACCAGCCAAATTGAGTTATTAGCATCTGAACCAAGAAACTTAGAACGAGTGCACTCACCCAAATAATAAATCTTCGAAAGGGATATAGCAGTATTTTCGTTACCAGAAATATTGTGATGACCAGTAAAGTGAGCATTAGGAAACGCTCACCACCACCAAACATTTTCAATACAATTACCCAGAAAATGCTGAGCCCAAGCCACCCAGCAAGCCAAAGCCTGCCACGGTTATGTTTCATCATAATTAGCGAATCCGAGACAGTTTGACTGCTTTTCGGTTTTTCTTCATTTTGTAAATATTGCATCAAACCGAATCCCCCAAATAGCGCTTCTCTACATATTCCGAAGTCATTGCCATCAAGGTCGCAACGTAGTCTAGCTTAAACGCAAACGTATCACCAATTTGATAGTTCTTAGAAGATTTTGAGATGTCTATTATCGTATGATCGGACGACGCACCAAGGATTTCAATACCTGAGTCTAGTGGAATCATACCATCCACTTTCACATCCTGCTTTCCGATCGCAATGATCGCCCTTCTAATCGTGCCTTTATCCTGAAATTCAGGTACATTGCCAAAAGCATCAAAACCAATTGTTCCAATTGGAATGGATGGTTTTTCTTTCAACTCAATGATCTCCGCTTTCAGTATAAAAACCTCATCGCTCGTCTCTTCAATCCGATCACCAAAAGCTGACTCAACACCACGAATAATTGCCTCGCCAATCCGCAATTGATTGATTCCAGCAGGGATCTTCCCGTTCTCCACTAAGTAATAGGATGAAGAATTCCCCCCAGATACAATTTCTAACGTCATATCAAGATTCGCTTCAATTTTCTTTTTCAAAGCTACTAGCTTACCCAAATTGGTCTCATCTGGAATCACTGCGCCATAGCAGGTCAAATTTGTGCCAATGCCCGCCAATCGCAATCCAGCCATCTGGTGAACCTCAATTGCTGCTGCCAGCACATCGTCCTCCCAGAAACCCTCTCGCAAGTCTCCTAAATCTACCATCAAGATCACTTTATGAATCTTGTTCTGCCGAATCGCTTCCTTACTCAACTGCTGCAATACCTCAAGCTCGGAGTTTTGACTATAATCAGCATATTCAATGACCTCTGCCACTTCTGATAGTGCAGGGATCCGTAGCAATGTTTTTGGACAATTCAATTCCTGCAGTTTCACAATATTTTTCATCCGCGAATCTGCAATCATTGTGACGCCACCAGACAATACAGCTTCAGCAATGATGGGATCTCCACAAAATACCTTAGATACAGCAATCACTGAGATTCCCCGCTCTGCACATTTGCGGACAATTGTCTCTGTGTTTTTTTTGAGAAGAGGCAAATTCACCTCAATGCACGGATAACTCATGACTCCAACCCCATTTATTGTATAATTTCAACTTTGCTTTCGAGAAAAAATAATCTGATTGATGTTGGCTATTCCATGCCTTGTACCAATTTTTGCACGCTATTACCCAACTACAATATTCAACAGCTTTCCAGGAACGTAGATCACTTTTCGAATTGTTTTATCTACCAACTGGTCTTGAACGCGTTCATGTGCAAATGCTTCTTCCTTAACCGCTTCTTCTGCTACGTCCTTATCCACAAGCAGTTTCGTGCGCAGTTTCCCATTTACTTGAACGACAATTTCAATCATATCTGAAACCAATTTGCTTGCATCAAAAGTCGGCCAAATCGCATGGGTAAGTGATGTTGTGTGACCCAGCAACTGCCACAGTTCCTCAGTAACATGTGGACAAATCGGTGCCAGCATTTTGATGAATCCTTCAGCAAATGCTGTTGGAATCTGTTCTGCTTTATAGCATTCATTGATGAACACCATCATTTGCGAAATCGCTGTATTGAAACGCAGGTTGTCAAAATCCTCACTGACTTTTTTCACAGTTTCATGGTAGATCTTCTCCAAATCCGTAGAAGCTACTGCATTTTGATCTAGTTTTGATGTAATCTTACCCGTTTCATTGTCAACAAGTAGCCGCCAAACCCGATCCAAGAAGCGTCTTGCACCATCCAAACCATTTGGAGACCACGCAATTGAAGCATCCAGCGGACCCATGAACATAAGGTATAGGCGCAAAGTGTCAGCACCGTGCGACTTCAGGATGTCATCTGGATTCACAATATTGCCGGTTGACTTACTCATCTTTTCATTGTTTTCACCCAAAATCATCCCTTGGTTAAACAGCTTTTGAAATGGCTCTTTGGTTGGTACAACGCCAATATCATATAAGAACTTATGCCAAAACCGGGCGTACAACAAATGCAACACGGCATGCTCTGCTCCACCAATATAAGTATCCACTGGTAGCCACATTTTCAATTTCTCTGCATCAGCAAGTGCGTCTGGATTATGCGGATCAATGTATCGCAAGTAATACCAGCAACTGCCCGCCCATTGTGGCATTGTGTTCGTTTCACGGCGTCCTTTCAAACCAGTTTTCTCATCAACTACATTAACCCACTCATTGATATTAGCAAGTGGCGATTCACCTGTACCAGAAGGTTTAACATCACTTGTATGTGGCAACACAAGCGGTAACTCCTCGTAAGGAACCGCACTCATACTGCCATCTTCCCAATGAATGATTGGAATTGGCTCTCCCCAATAACGTTGTCTAGAGAAATTCCAATCACGCAAGCGAAAAGAAACCTTCCGTTCTCCAGCTTTTGTCACTTCCAACCAATCAATAATCTTATTCATTGCAGCCTCTTTATCAAGTCCATTCAAGAAAGCAGAGTTAACATGAAGACCATCCCCTGTAAAAGCTTCTTCTGCAACGTTCCCGCCCTGCAACACTTCAATAATTGGCAACTGGAATTTCTTCGCGAATTCATAGTCACGCTCATCATGGCCAGGCACTGCCATAATAGCACCAGTACCATAGCTTACAAGCACATAATCTGCAATCCAAATCGGTAGTCTTTCACCGTTCACTGGATTGACTGCATAAGCACCTGTAAATGCACCTGACTTTTCCTTTGAAAGCTCAGTCCGCTCCAAATCACTCTTAGTTGCTACTTGGTTTTTGTAAGCTTCAACAATCGCAACCTGCTCCTTGGTTGTAATTTGATCAACCAATGCATGCTCTGGTGCCAAAACACAATAAGATGCACCAAACAACGTATCAGGTCTTGTAGTAAAGACAGTGAATTGTTTATCATGACCTTCAATTGCAAAAGTCACGTTAGCACCTTCAGACCGCCCAATCCAATTGCGTTGCATATCCTTCAAACTTTCAGGCCAATCTAATTCATCAAGGTCACTTAGCAAACGATCTGCGTATTTGGTAATTCGCATCATCCATTGACGCATCGGTTTCCGAATAACAGGATGACTCCCTCTTTCACTCAAGCCATTGATAACTTCCTCATTTGCGAGCACTGTCCCAAGTGCTGGACACCAATTGACAGGCACCTCATCTATGTAAGCAAGGTCCTTTTCAAAGAGCTTCAAGAAAATCCATTGTGTCCACTTATAGTAGCTTGGATCTGTGGTATTGACCTCACGATCCCAATCATATGACAAACCTATTGATTGAATTTGCCGACGAAAATTGTCAATATTTTTTTTTGTGAATTCAGCAGGTGGATTACCTGTCTTCAGTGCATACTGCTCCGCAGGCAACCCAAACGCATCCCAACCCATTGGGTGCAGCACATTAAATCCCTGCATCCGTTTCATGCGGGAAATAATATCTGTAGCTGTATATCCTTCTGGGTGACCCACATGTAGTCCTGCACCAGATGGGTATGGAAACATATCTAGTGCGTAATACTTTGGTCTATTAGGATCCTCGCTAGTAGCAAAGGTTTTGTTCTCGTCCCAAAATAATTGCCATTTCTTCTCGATTGCATTGTGATCAAAACTCATCTTCTCATGCCTCCAAATACTTTCATTATCTCTTTGTAGATTGTTAAATTGTTAAACAAATCTTGGCATCTCGCCAGATCCTACTCCAAACAAAAAAGCCACTCATCCCAATGAAAAGGGACGAGAAGCTTTGAATTCCCGCGGTACCACCCAAATTGGCATTTGTACAAATGCCCACTCACCTAACTGAAAGCTGACAACTCTGTTGTTTTGACAGTACATTCACTAGGTTAAACACTATTAACGCTAGTTACACGGCAGTCATTATTTGCCTAATTTCAGCAACTGCAACTCCAAGGCGAGTTCATAGATTACTCTGTTAGTTTGCACCAACCACTAACTCTCTTCTAGAGTAAGATCTACTACTATTCCTCTTCAAAGTCATTACATCTATTTTAACCAAGTGTACAAACGAAAGTCAAATCATTATCTAAGCATTTTCAAGAGTTTATTCTGATTCAATTTCTATTCTTCTTATCAATTTCATCTTTCCGCCACAATCCTGCCACAGCCTCAAAACTGACTTCGATGTATAATGAGCAAGTAAGTTAATTTCATTATCTTTTGTATTAATTGGTAATTTCGCTAGGAAACAGTCACTTTCTTTCGGGCATCTCTCGAGACTACTGTCTCGACTTATTTTTTGCCCAGAATTCGAAAATTCCCAAAAGATTAATGCAGGTTTTTCTAATAAAATTTGAGCAGCCACTGGTTTTAATGGGCTCTTTAATAGGTATCCACTTTTGATGAAATGAATTCAAGTTCTTGCTTTTCAAACTAATGAAGTTCTTATAAATGAATGAAAACAGGGAGACGTAATGGGTGTTTTTTCTTATGATTTAGTGCTTTTACATGCACCAAGCGTGTATGATTTTAGAGATTCTGTAATGATTTCAGGTCCAATAAGTGATGTAGTTCCTTCTTCACCGATTTTTGAAATGTATCCGATTGGTTTGACTAGTATCGCAGGTTTTCTAGAGAAATATGGTTTTAAGGTGAAAATTATTAACATTGCAAATAGGATGTTGATGGATGATAACTTTGATGTTGAGAAGAAGCTTCGTGGTCTGAAAACGAAGGCTTTTGGAATTGATTTGCATTGGCTTCCTCATGCACATGGGAGCGTTGAACTTGCCAAACTCGTCAAGAAACTTCACCCTTCAAAACCAATTATTTTCGGAGGGCTTTCTTCAACTTATTATCATGAGGAATTAATGGACTACCCTTTCATTGACTATGTGATGCGTGGCGACTCCACAGAAAAGCTGATGCTTTTGTGGATGGATCGGATAAGCAAAGGGGTTACTGATTTCTCAGACATCCCCAACTTGACTTGGAGAAATGGAAATGATGTGACCTTTAATCCAGTCAGCTATGTTCCGAATCAATATGATGACATTGAAATCCCTAACTATCGTTATACAGTGAAATCTGTTTTTAAATACTGGAATTTCAAAGACCCCCTACCCTATAAAGGATGGTTGCAGTACCCAAATACTGCGATTATTTCTGCCAAAGGTTGCACAAATAAGTGCATTATTTGTGGCAGCTCTAATTCCGCTGCAGAATTAAATTGTAATCGAAAAGAAATTGCCGTTCGCTCACCGAAAAAGCTGATTGAAGATATTT
>JAVBKB010000092.1:0-10458 GCA_031554275.1 Caryophanales bacterium
AAGATTGGAAACCATACCAAACTATTGCTGGAATTCCCCGCATTAAGGAAGAAATAAAAGATCCTTGGAATCCAAATGACATTCTAAGTTGTACAACATACGGAATGCCATACTTATATCCCATTTTGTCATTTAACATAAAAACAAACGAAATAATTGCAATTGCGATTATTGCCGCTAAAGCTGTTTGATAAAAATTCATTTTTGCAATACCAGCTACAACTAGTCCTGCACCTAACGTCATATTCCCTAAATTAACACCATCGCCCAGCCACATAAACATATAGGACATTGGTCCGATCTTTCTGTCACCATCTTTTTTCGGCAACATATTAGGATCGATTTTTGCATCAACTACCATTTCTTCAACATTACTCATAAAACCTAACCTCCAATAACTTTGTATTTAGAATTATAAGACCTGATAATAATTGAAAAATGCACTCCTTTCAGTATTGGTTTTCGAATGATCTATGGATTTTCTTGCATAGATTTTTTTAAGTAAAGTCAATTTGCAATGACTATTTTCACACTTAATTCTATTATGTATGTTAGCAGATTACATTAGCATAATGGGACAAAAAAACAGGTTTTTTTTTCGCAAATAGTAACGTTTTTTAGACATAAGTCTAGAATTTCAGACTATTTTGGCATAAATTAAAAAAGCCATCTGATTTTACAGATCGCTTTTTCGTAGGAATTGCTTAATTCAATAAATTATTTTGTTTTGAATTCTCAATTAGTGTAATGATTTTCAAACCCAACTGTGCAGAAAAAATCTCCTCTGAGTTGTTAAAATCAATTCCTGTAATTTCTTTTATACGATCAATTCGGTAAATGACAGTTTTGTAATGAACAAATAATTCTTGTGAGGTCTTCGTCACACTAAGATTATTCTTTAGATACACACGTAATGTTATAAAAAGATCATTTCGAACGGATTGTTTGTGAGACTGAAGATTTCTCAAAGTGTTTGGAATGAATTCTTCCAAATCTAGCGGATTGTCGTATTGACAAAGTACTCGGAACACACCAAGATCAGTATAAGAAAACACATTTGAATTACTATCAATAAGTTGTCCAAAGTGCAGTGCATCATTCGCCTCTTTAAAGCTCCTTGAGATGTCGATGATATCTTTTGCAGTATTCCCGATTCCTGCCTTGATCGTGAGTTCTGGATTCTGTTTCTTAATTTGTTCTTGTATTTTGATGATTTTGCTTTTTATTTCATCTTGAGGTGGCGTTGATCGATCTCCTTCGATATTGAGGAGCGCAATTATTCGATCACTGCGGCTTTGAATAACTGCATTATCAATTGATTCACGAACTGTTTCATAAAGCAGTTTATAATAGCCATCTTGAATGCTAAATTCATCAGCAATGCTAATCTTATCCGCATTGAAGGGAATCTTATCATACTGAAACAAAACTGCAACGTAAGGGCCTGTGAGATTTAAACCTAACAAATTTGCGCGTTGATAGATATTTGAAACGGATAGTCTTTTTCCATTCAGGATATCCTCAATCAAATCATTTTCAAATCTTTTCTCAACTTCCATTACGGAGAATTGCTTCACAAGCTCTATTGAAAGTGACGTAACTGCGTTTTCAATGGCAATATAATCTAACAATTCTACTTGTTTATCAATTTCACAAATAATTAAGTTCATTTTGATGTTTGGCTTCACTTCAATTGGAATGACCAATTGTTCGGTTGCTGAATCAGCTAATTCAAATTTAACCTTTTGCTTGAAGTAAGGGTATTTTGTATAGATTGCTGGTGTGTGTTCAATTTGTTGTAGGATGGTGAATTGTCTTAATAAGCGATTGGTTGAAAACATACCGAAATAATTCTTGTCACAAAGTAGGATCGGATTACCAATGATCTTTTCTAATAAAAATATAATTCGTTCGACACCCTGGTTAGAAAGCGATAATGCGATGAAGTGGTCATGGGTTTCTTTAAAGAATTTCAATCGCGTTAGTTCCTCGTTTGAAAGGTTCTCCATCACTGGATAAAGGATGTCCGCATAAGCTGTATCTTTTGGAATTTGAATAATCGGAAGGTTTAACTCTTCTGATGTAGAAATCATAGGTGCTGGAATCTCGTCGATAAAACGCCCAGTCTTGATGACCAACGCGCTTACTTCCTTATCAGAGATTTGCTTTATGAATTCTGAAAGCTGCTCGTCAGTGAACGACTCCAATGCGAACAAGCTTGTTAGAAGTACTTCTCCCCCAGTGATCCAATTTGCAATATCAGGTGCTTCGATGATAGTAATCCCTTTAATTTCATTGTTAATACCTTTTTCTCCACTGACTATTTTCGCATTTCCAAAGGATTCTAATTGAAATAAATCTTTAACCCTGTATTCCATTTTTTATCCCCACTTCCTAAACTTTTTATTTCTTTATTATACATCAATTCCAGCGATAAAGCATGGTATTATTCAACAAAATCGTAGTTTACACTTGTTTTGATACCTAATCAATTTTAAATAAAAATCATCTATTATTACTAAAAAAAGTAGTGATACAAATGGCTTGTATCACTACTTTTGAAGACACTTATTAAATTTCTACATCACGGTTACAATCTTTCGAATATACATAGGAAAGTGGCTCTCTGCCAACAGCGTAACATGCTTGTGGACAATATGGACCAAACCAAATGTAATCTTCCTTCTTCACAGGAATCCATTCGTTGTCAAGATTATAAAGGCCTTCTCCACTTAGAAGATAAGCGCCATGCTCTTGTACATGCGTTTCTACAAACGGATGGCAACCCGTAGGCAAGAAAGTTAGTATGTGCATATTCATGTCAAATGCCAAATCAAGAGGTAATAAGTCAATTAGCTTGACGCTTTCCATTCCATCGTAGTCCATTTGAGGAATCTCATTAACATTTCCAACTACAACCCATGGTTTCAAATCTCCAAGAGGTTGATAGCGTTGTTTATATAGCACTAAATTTGTTGCATTATCTTGATCAATTAAGTTTTCAAAACACATTTTCTCTCCCGGTGGACAGTAAAGATAACCACCTTGTTCCAAAACATAGTCTTTTCCCTCAGATGACACCTTCACTTTACCTTCCTTACAGAAGACAAAAGTTTCAATGCCCTCTCCACCAAATCCAGCTTTGTTTCGACCACCTTTATCCATTCTGATCAGGTATTGTACAAAACTTGCACCAATCTTTGGTGAGCACAAAATTGATGAACGACAATTCTCAAAGCCAGGTATTACATTAAACACCAATCCCTCTGGAACAATGATTGCATAGTTCTTCTTAACAATTGCTCTGCTAATTAATAAATCTTTCGGGTAACCCATTTTTTTCTCCTCCAATTCTATAAGATTAAGGTAACTGCAATGATGCCAAGAATTGTATCAGCTCCAGATGTTTGACTGTTGTCCAAAACATCCTCAACTGTTTGAATCAACTGTAGTCTATCAGGATTTCGCATCCGTTCACACAACCAAATGGTACTTTTGCTAAAATTCTGGTTAACTGCGTAGTACAAATACTCTTTTGAAATATCTGTTGTATTATCTAATAAACTTGAGATACATGCATTTATTTCAGATAAGTTGATTTTATCATTTTGAAAAATATTAGCTGCTGCCAATATACCAACAAGAAAATCATCTCCACTAGTTGTTAAACCAATACCTCTGCCAACAAAATAACGAAAAACATCTATATCGAGTTTATCTGAAATAAGTTCGGTCTTAAGTCTACGAACCATCATAAGATACTCATTATTTTGCAAGTAAGCAGGATCTCTTTTTAGAAATGTTACTTCAATAAATTTGCTAACGTTCACATCAAATCCATTATCGATTTGATTTTCATCTAGATAATTTACAATTTCCTTCAGGTTATTGTATAGAACATCCCTTTGAAATAGACGACCTGTAGTAGAAGTACGATAGCTCTGCTCATTAAATGTCACAGAAATACTTGATTTCGGAAAACTGATCGATTTAGTTGTATGTGAGTAGATCACCAGGTCATTTAGATCAATGCTAGTCAGTAATTCTTCAAGCGACCTCTCTGATAATTGGATTCCAAAAGGAGAATAGATTTTGGAATCTGCAGAAATGTTCACAAGCCGATCATTAAGCTTAATGTTAAAACTATTTTCAAATTTGCTATGCACAAATCCTTCTGTTTGCTTTTTTAGAAACTGTTTAATTGCCTCGCAATACGACAAAGTTTCTATTGATTTCATGCCTCAATACCGTGTTTTTTTGCCAATGCTTCAAGTGCTTTTGTAAAGCATTCCAAAGGTACTTTCACAGTACCTGCTCCGATCTGGCCAACTCCTGCCTTTTTGTGAGCAATTCCCGTATTGATAAGAGGCGTGATTCCTGTTTCCACTACTTTTCTGATATCGATTCCTAGGCAAGTGCCTTGGAAATCCCAAGTTGGTATTGAATAATTAGGATTGTTTGCAATACAAATTTCGCGCATGTCTTCAGTGATTTCAACTGCATCGTCAAATCCACCAGCACCAATAAATCTTGTAACGCCTGGTGCTGCAATCATTGCCATACCGCCAACTCCAAACGCTTCAGTAATCGCACTATCACCCATATCTGGGTTACAATCTTCTTTAGAAAATCCACTGAAATACAAACCTTCTGGAGTATTAACTGGTGCTTTAAACCATTCTTCGCCTAAACCACTAACACGAATACCAAATTCATATCCATTACGAGTCAGTGCTGTAACAATACTTCCCTCTGTTATTTCTCTTGCAGTATCCATCACTACTTTACAAGTAGCCATCATGATATTCAGGAAGAATTGGTCTGTGTCCGCTAAGAATTTCGTTACTTCTTTCAATTCTTGTTTTGGTAGATCTGCTTCAATTAGGAATGGCGTCATATCCTTTGAGAATAATGCTGATGCAGCAATATTTCTTTGGTGGAACTCATCTCCCATTGTGATTGCTTTTGCAATAATTGCATTGACATTAAATCCTTCTGGAATTAATTTTAACGCTTTTGAAAGTGCTGGTGCAAGGATATCTCGCATCCATTCTAAACGGGCGATTACTTCTTCCCCATATGCGCCAAAACGAAGTACTTTACCAATTCCTTCGTTCATTGTGCAATAAGCTTTTTTGTCATTAATACGATTTACGACTACAAGTACTGGCATGTTAGCAGATGTGATTCCACCCATTGGTCCAACCGCATCAACGCTATGGCATGGCATAAATTTCACTTGACCAGATTCCAACATTTTTCGTGCTGATGCTTCATCGCTAGCCCATTTTTCAAAGAGAACAGCACCTACGCATGACCCTTTCATTGGATCAGTCATATTGGCCCAAGTCATCGGTGGACCTGCATGTAAAAGCACTTTATCATTTAATTCTTTGATAACACTTTTTGCCGGAACAACATCTACTAGGTATGGTTGTGCTTCCTTGATTTTGTCAATTACTGCTTGGTTCGCTTCATCGATTGTACTGTATTTCATAGTTTCCTCCATCAATTTTGAATTTGTCAAATGATCCTTTTGATCGTATTTATGCAAACAAACCTATTTAAGTTTTTCCAAAATAGCAGCAAGTTTCTTGTTACCACCAGCAACGGGTGCCCAGTTGTACTGAATAACCTCGCCATTGTTTTCTTTGATTGTTTCTGCAAAACTTCTTAGACCTAAATTGACAACAGCTGGTTTTGATAAAAGCTGCTCGCTACTTTCTTTCATAGTTTCAGGTGAATCCTTTTGTTCCAAACATTCTACTAGTTTAATTGCTAACATTGATGCCTCAGCATTATTATCACAGACATACACGCCTACATCACGCAGTTTCTTCACTTGTTCAGCATATACTTGTGGATCTTCGGCAGTTCCTGTTACAGAAGCGATAAATGAAACATCTGAGGTTTCTTTGATCTTAGCGATAATTGGCGCAAAGAAACCAGCCATATCTTCATGACCACCATACCCAATTACATTGTCTAATAGAATAACTGCTGTTTGAGTATCGTTCACTTTTTCTTCCAGTAGCTCTGATCTTACGCTCGGATCGATCATTGGATGCGGTCTACCTTGCGTGTAGAAATCATCTCCTAAATCAATGATTTCATGGTTACGATAATCTAACATAACCCCGTGTACGTGTTTATGATCCATCTCTATATTGTAATAATCTGCGATAATCATGGCAGCCTCTGCCGCAAGCGTTCCGCCACAATAAAGTCCCTTAATTGCTCTTCGTTTACTGTCCTTTAACTGTGTGAAATTCGGAATGATAGACGAAATATTGTGCAAGTTATACTTCGAATCTTTCACTAAATCTAATGCCTTCTCAGCTGTTTCAGCTAGCGTCCAAGTGTAATAAATCTGATCATGATTTTCACCAGGTTTTTCACCAATGAAAATGGCAACTACTGGCTTTGATAATTTCTTAAATTGTTCAATAATTTCGTTTTTCACCTGTTCTGCTGGTGGTTTCGAAATGAAAACAATTATCTCTGTTTTAGGATCGCTATCAAGTATTTCCAAAGACCTTTTGGCTGTAATGCCTCCAACGTCTGCTGATAAATCTCGTCCGCCAATGCCGATTGCTTGTGAAATCCCGCCACCATTACGGCAAATAATTGTAGAAACTTCTTGAATACCTGTTCCTGATGCACCAACGATGCCTATATTCCCTTTGTTAAGAACATTTGCAAATGCAATCGGTACACCATCAATGATGCCAGTTCCACAATCTGGACCCATGACAAGAAGTCCTTTATCAATTGCTTTCTTTTTCAAAGCTTTCTCGCTTTCAACATCTACATTATCACTGAAAATAAATACATTTAGACCTCTGTCGAGTGCGCGATTTGCTTCATCCGCAGCATACTCTCCTGGAATAGAAATAACAGCCAAATTTGCATCTGGTAGTTTTGCGAGTGCGGTATCCCAAGTTCTTGCAACAGTAATTTTCTTTTTACCCTTTGCACTGTTAGATTGATTCTTCAAGAAGTCATCAATACTTTCCAAAACGGCGGATAATACTTCCTCGTTTTCAGTATTTACTACAATACATATGTCATTTGGTGAAGCTTCTTCAAGTTGTTCTGTGTATAGTCCTGAATTTTGAAAAATTTCCTTATTAGCTGGGGTCCCCATCATAATTGAGATTTGCTCTACACCCTCGGTAGAAGAAAGTGCTTTTGTCAAAAGCATCAAATTCACAGAATCTTGATATGAGTTTTTCTTAATAATTGTATGAAGCATTGGTAACCTCTTCTCTGTTTTAGTCTATATAAGCTAATTGATACAAGCCTTTGATGAGCAGCTCTACGCCCTTAACGAGGTCTTCAATTTCAGTGAATTCATCTGGGTTATGACTGATTCCATCGTGACTTGGAACAAAAATCATTGCAGTAGGTACATGAATTGCAAATATTTGCGAATCATGTCCAGCTCCACTGTGCATGACTTTGTAATTCATATTTTCTTTTTTAGCTTCAGTTTCTAACATACCAACAAGTTTAGTATCCATTGGTACAGGTTTTTCATTCATCCACATGTCCACATCGATCTCAACTTTAATTTTCTGCTGGACATCTTCAATGATCTTTTCAATCTCCTTAGTGAACTTAGCCAAAACTTCAGCATCAGTATGTCTAGTATCCAAAGTGAACAATGTCTCTCCAGGTACAACATTAACGATATTTGGTTTTGCAGTAATTGATCCAACCGTTGCTACAAGTGGCTCACCAAATTCAATTGCTTTCTCCATTACACGGTGAATAATTTCACTCGCTGCATGCATAGTATCTTTACGATATTTCATTGGTGTTGTGCCAGCATGATTTGATTGACCCTTAATCGTTATGTTAAAACGACGTTGCCCAACGATATAATTAACAATACCAACTGATTTCTTCTCAATCTCTAGAACAGCGCCTTGTTCAATATGAATCTCCAAGAAAGCCTTTATGTCTTGACGAATAGGTTTGTTCTCATCACGGAAATCAAAACCAGCTTTACGCATTGCCTCAGTGAAAATAATTCCGTCTCCATCTTTGATTTTCGATACATCTTCTTTCTTAGCTAGACCAAAAATATTCTTTGATCCCCAAAAAACAAACGGAAAACGGCTTCCTTCTTCCTCAGCAAGTGAGATAACTTCTAAGTTTCGAAGTGGTTGACCATAATTCTCAACTAGAAATTGAATAGCTAACATTCCAGCCACAATCCCATATTGACCATCATAGATACCGCCATTTCTCACAGTATCAATATGAGAACCAGTTGCGACAGTTTCATCTTTATACTTACTACCTTCTACTTTTCCAAAAAGATTTCCAACTTCATCGAAATTGGTTTTGATTCCCATTTGTTTCAATTCTTTTTCGACATACTTTTGTGCATCAACCCATTCAGGTTTGTAGAGTAGTCGAGTTACACCTCGAGTTTCTTTTCCGTAATACTCGATATTTGTTAATAACTCAATAATCCGTTTTCCTACTGCACTCATTTTTTTCGCTCCATTCCTATATAAACTAATTTTTAAAAAAATTATGTTAATCCATTATTGGTCTATTTTTTCTTACCAGTGAAGCCGCCTTTATCCCAGAAACCTTTTTCCGAACATCCAATACACGGAAAATTAGCGACAATTGGTGAGCCACCAGTTCCATTCCAGCCGATCGTTTCGCAAGCGTTAAATGCAGTCGGTCCTTTGCATCCTACCTTGAACAAACAATAACCAGTTTCCTCTTCGAAGCTTTCAGCAAAAAGCTTTTGATCGAAATAAGGTTTTCGGTGACAGGCCATATGCACTGTTGTTCCATAGAAAG
Organism: Caryophanales bacterium; assembly: GCA_031554275.1. Classification (GTDB taxonomy): domain Bacteria; phylum Bacillota; class Bacilli; order JARBTR01; family JARBTR01; genus JAVBKB01. The sequence goes on from JAVBKB010000092.1 coordinate 8,827, forward strand.
CCTTTGGTCGAAGTTTCTTATCTAACTCTGGCAATTCTCCATGAAAGTGAACATGCAACAGGGTCCCAACAATAACTTCTGCAATTGGCGGACATCCCGTTACGAGTGCGATTGGAACACCCTCAGGAATGATTTCTGTAATCGGAACCGAATTAGTTGGATTTGGCTCGGCAACTGGAATTCCACCCCATGATGAACATGATCCAACAGCAATTACTGCCTTCGCATTCTTAGCAGCATGAATAATTTCTTGCTTAATTGATTTGCCAGCGATCATGAGGAATTCATCATTTAGTGGCACACTACCCTCCACACAAAGCACATACTCACCTTTATACTGCTCGAAAACAGATTCCATATGTTCCTCGATTTGATAACCACTAGCAACCGACAATAATTCACAATACTCTAATGATAGAAAATCTAATAGAGTAGTTAATGAAGTCGGCTCATGACTTCTGATGAAAGACTCCTTACATCCAGTACAATCCAATGCACTAATCCAAATAACAGGCAACCTCTTTGTGTCTTTCTTCTTCTCTAACAATTCCTGAGTAACATTTAATGAATCAAGCCAATTATACGTAACGCTCATCTTTATCCTCCTATTAACAGGTGTTTATTGGTGATATTTCTAAAATTATAAAACTTAAAACTTCGTTAAATAGGTAATACAAAATTCGGATTTTTTAAAAAAACAAACAACCTTTTTTAAAACAAAAATTTTTCCAGAAATCTTTGGGTGGTTTTTAGCAATAATAGATAAACAAATACTGTACATCTTTTGCATGATTAATATAACAATATTCGTCAAAAAATGATAGTAAAATGTCGTTTTTTTTTTTAGAAAGCTGTGACAAGTTTTTGAACAACTTTTGAACAAATATAAATTAGCTGTTTTAGGGCATTTCTTGCGATTTGCAACCGAACAATTTAGTCATAACTGTTAAAAAGACAAACTCATTAACAAAATAATCTTAGAGATTTGGTAGGTCTTCCGATGCAATCTCATAAGTATACCGGAGGCTTTTTTGACAGTTTTAGATAAAATGTGCTAGAATTCTGCCGTGAACAAAAATTCTATTAATTTATTTCAAGGAGGACAATATGTCAGAAAAGAAAGTTTATGATGTAACTATCATAGGTGGAGGTCCAGCAGGAATGTTCGCTGCCTTTTATGGTGGCATGCGTCAAATGTCAGTGAAACTAATTGAGTGCCTACCACAGCTTGGAGGTCAGTTATCAGCACTTTATCCTGAAAAGTACATTTATGATGTTGCAGGATACCCAAAGATTCGTGCGCAAGAGTTAGTTGATAATCTTGCAAAACAAATGGAAGCATTTGAACAAACTATTTGTTTAAATCAATCTGTTGAAAATGTAGTGAAACAAGAAGATGGTAGCTTTTTAATTACAACTGATAAAGAAACACACTACACAAAATCCGTCATTATTGCAGCTGGTAATGGTGCATTCCAACCAAGAAGACTTGAACTTGAAGAAGCTGCTAAGTATGAAGACAAAAACATGCATTATTTTGTTAATGACATGGAACAATTTAGAGATAAGAATGTAGTCGTTTTTGGCGGTGGCGATTCAGCCGTTGACTGGGCGCTAATGTTAGAACCAATC
>JAVBKB010000042.1:0-13432 GCA_031554275.1 Caryophanales bacterium
TCGAATTCGAGATAATACTGGTTTTAAACATAGGAGGATTTTCAAATGACAAAATCAAAATGGAGTGTAGACTCTGCGCACAGTAGTGTTGAATTTAATGTAAGACACTTAATGATTTCTAAAGTGAAAGGTGTTTTCCATCAATTTTCAGCAGAAATAGATGCTGATCCTGCCGATCTGACATCTGCAAGTATTGCTTTTGAAGTAGAAACAACAAGTGTTGATACACGGAATGCTGATCGTGATAACCATCTTCGCTCAGGCGACTTCTTCGATGCTGAGAATTTCCCAGCATTACGTTTTGTAGCAACAGAAATTTCTAAAACAGACAATGATGAGTATGCGGTAACTGGGGATTTCACAATTCGTGATGTAACCCGCAAAGAAACGTTCGCAGTTGCATTTGAAGGTACAAGCAGAGATCCGTGGGGTAATGACAAGGTTGGCTTTTCTGTAGATGGGAAAATCAATCGTTCTGATTACGGATTAACCTATAATGCAGCACTAGAAACAGGTGGCGTATTAATTGGGGATCAAGTGAAAATTAATTTGGAACTTCAAGCAGCAAAAGCGTAATTGAACGACTTTATGAAGAATAAGGGCTTAATTCCATCCGCCTTTATCTAAAAGAAAGTGTAGCATTTGTGGGTTTTTCACTCGACTGAAAGTGATGGTGAAAGACCCGCAGACAGAAAACGATTATTGGCTGTCAAGGCTTAAGACTTCGTCAACACTGCAAAAAAACAGCTTGAACATAAGCAGATTTTCACCAACTTATGTTCAAGCTTTTTCAAAACTTATTTAAATGATTTTAATAATGCTTGGCTTTTATCAAAATCTTCTACCAATGATTTATTCTGTGGCGTCATCAAACTAACGACATAGATTGTTAAAGCACATAGGAGGAAGCCAGGAATCATTTCATAAACCTCTTTGAAGGCTTCGATTTTCGGCCATACGATTACCACGATGGCTCCGACAACCATACCCGCAAGTGCTCCCCATTTGGTCATTCGCTTCCACAATAGACTGATGAGAACTACAGGTCCAAAAGCAGATCCAAACCCTGCCCAAGCATGTTCAACAAGTTCCAATATTGAATTATTTTCACCGAGGGCAAGGAAAATCGCAACCAATGAAACAACTAATACTGCACCTCGACCAAACAAAACAAGTTCCTTGTCAGAAGCTTTTCGCTTAAAGAATGTTCGGTAGATATCTTCCGTTAAAGCGCTTGAAGTAACGATTAGTTGAGATGAAATCGTACTCATGATTGCAGCTAGGATTGCAGCTAACAAGAAACCAGTAATTAATGGGTGGAATAGGATCTCGCCCAATTTAATGAAAACAGTTTCAGGATCAGCGAGTGTTAGATTGTTTTGATAATAATAAGAAATACCGATTAATCCAGTAAACATCGCGCCGGCAACTGAGAATAGCATCCAACCCATACCGATTTTTCTTGCCTTCTTAATCTCTTTTGCAGAAGTAATCGCCATGAAGCGCACGACAATGTGAGGCTGTCCAAAATAGCCAAGCCCCCAGGCAAACAGCGAGGCAATCCCAACAAAGCTGGTTCCTTTAAAAAGATCTAAATTATCAGGGTTAACTGCTCTAATATCATCGAACGCGGGCCCAATGCCCCCGACATGTATGATTGTCACAATTGGTACCAGAATTAATGCTATAAACATGATCAGCCCTTGAACAAAATCAGTCCAACTAACAGCTAAGAATCCGCCAAATAGTGTGTAACCGATAACCACAACTGCAACAATGAACATACCCCAATTGTAGCTGATATCAAAAGTTGTATGGAAGAGTTTTGCTCCAGCAACAAATCCTGAAGAAACGTAGAGTGTAAAGAATACTAAGATAACAACCGCAGATACAAGACGAAGCATATTCGTTTTGTCTTTAAATCGGTTCTCTAAATATGCAGGTATGGTGATAGAGTTTCCGGCAATCTCTGAATAAATACGTAAGCGTGGTGCGACAATCAGCCAGTTCACATATGCACCTAAGCAAAGGCCAATGGCGATCCATCCACTGCTTAATCCAGTCAAATACATTGCTCCAGGTAACCCCATTAGCAACCAACCACTCATGTCTGCTGCACCAGCACTTAATGCAGTAACTGCAGCACCTAGTCCTCGTCCTCCTAACATGTAGTCTTCAAGATCGGATGTTTTTTTGTAAGCATAGTAACCAATTACCAGCATTCCCACTAAATAAATACCAATTGAAACAAGTACTAGAAAGTCATTCATTTAAATCCCCCCAGAATTCAATATTAAAAATTTTCAGATAACTGAAATTTTATTCATAATAGCGATTTTTGATGCTACTTGTCAAGAAAAATAATAATGTGTCGATTAAGATTGGATTTTTCGCAAAAAAAATACCAAGCTTTACTCGGTATTTTCATGAATAATTATTCATTTAAATGATTGATTTATTAATTTTAGGGTAGAAATGATTAATATTTCAAATATTTTCTGGAGACACTTTGATTGGAACAAGTAAATAATACAAGTTTTTCATCGTATACTGTTTCCAAATGACATGCTCTACCCCATAGATAATTGAAATATGGTAACACTTTTTCCAAATAGCGCGTATCTAACTCGATTCCTTCAAAATGATGCTTCAAATACAACTCACCATTTTTTTGGTAGTCGCCATTCTCTACCGTCAGATAGGGAAATCCTCCATTTACACGCATGTTTACTAACTGATCGCGAACAACTTCCCATTCCGTATCAACTACCTTATATTCCCTTCCTTGCTTTTGAAATAAGTACATATCCTCCCTTAGCACAAGATCCTTTGTTAAGTAATTTCGGAGGAAGGAGGCATCTGATTCTATTTCCCTTACTTCAAAAATTTTGTCTCGACCTGATCCCGATAACACGCCATTTGCCTTCATTTTCTCACTTGGTTTGTTATAACGCTCTTCGATGTCCTCGAAAATCTTCAGACCTAAATAATAGGGGTTAATACTTGTACGCGAAGGTTGCACAACTGAAGCATTTAATTTCGCAAATTCTAATGCTTCACCACTAGTTAAATCCATTTCCCGTAAGATGCGCTGGTGCCAAAATGATGCCCAGCCTTCGTTCATAATTTTCGTTTCTAGCTGTGGCCAGAAATAGAGCATTTCTTCGCGAATCATCGTCATGATATCGCGTTGCCACTCTTTTAAGTGGCGACTGTTCTTAATAATAAATAGGACAACATCTTTCTCGGGTTGTGCTGGGAATATTACTTCCTTCTCTTCTTCTACAGGTTTTGTTTCTCCGATGCTCCAAAGATCATCAAACGGAGATTGCACAACATCTTCCTCAACAAGATCAGGTTCGCCCTCCATTAAACTAGGTCGAATTAGTGAAGGATCAATATGCTCCTCAATCGCCAACACTGCATCAATACATCTCTCTACTTCTTGAATGCCATGCTCAATTTCATAGGCGCGAACCCGTTCAGCTGTTGCTGACATGCTTTCCACCATATCACGGTTTGTATTTTGAAATCTGGCGTTATTTTTAAAAAAATCGCAATGCGCCAAAACATGCGCCACGATGAGCTTGTTCTGTATTAATGTATTGCTATCCAAAAGAAATGCGTAACAGGGATTTGAGTTGATCACTAATTCATAAATCTTACTTAGTCCGACATCGTATTGCAATTTCATTTTGTGAAACTGCTTGCCAAAGCTCCAATGGGAAAAGCGCGTTGGCATGCCATAGGCTCCAAATGTATAAATGATTTCTGCTGGACATATTTCATAACGCATTGGATAGAAATCCAAACCAAATCCTTTGGCGATCTCTGTGATCTCATCAATTGCGTAGCTAAGTTTAACATGCTCATCTTTGTTCATTTGCGCCCATCCTTATGAAAAATTCTTATTCAATTGTATGTTTGGAATGAGCATCTATTTCCATTTTTCATATTGATGAAGGTGGACTGGGTTTGTAGTTCACACTGTTATTCACAATTCTTTAGTGAAAGTTTTACCTGAGAAAAGCGATTGACCAATTTTTTCATAGAAAACAACAAGTGGTTTCTGAGTACACTATGCTTAAATCCTTATAAGGAGAAACCAAATGAACGATTATGAAAGATCTATTTTCTATATCAAGCACGCAGAATGGGATAACCTACTGATCCTTATGGTCAGAACTCAGGATCAATTCTTAGCCAAAAAAATCGAGAAATTTCTCCATTCTTTTCATTATGTGAAATCATCTGAACTGATTGAGGGTAATCTGTATAATTTGTTGCACTATCTCGATCATTCAGCAAAAGTCAGTGAAACCTATTGCTAACGCCATATCATGTCATGTAAGATGTTGAATGGTGAGAAATATGATACAGACAGAAAGAATTGGTAGCAATCTCAGGATTCAAGTTCCTGAAGAGTGGATAGGACTTACTATAGATACGATATTGAGTGACATTTGGCAGACACCTAAGAAAATGCGCCATCTTTGGCGTATGGATAAAGCTGTCCTTGTCAATGAGCAAACATTGCCTTGGAGCCACATTCCAACCCCTCAAGACTGGTTATCATTACCAGTCTATATACCTGAGACAAATGATGTAATTCCTTATCATTTATCAATTGAAGTCATTTATGAAGATGATGATATCTTAATTGTGAATAAGCCAGCAGGTATACTTACTCATCCTGATTCTCCAGATCATCATGATACATTGATGAATGCTGTTTCACATTATTTTATTAGTAAACAACTTGATGCAAAGCCACGTACTATTCATCGTTTAGATCGAGAAACTTCAGGCCTAATTATTTTCACAAAAAACGCCTTTGTCACTGCTATCTTAGATCAAACGCTTTTTCATCGTGGAATTTCGAGAAAATATCAAGCGCTGGTGCATGGGAAGGTTACGCCAACATCAGGTACAATTGAGAAATCAATTGGCAGGGATCGTCATAGCAACAAAATGCTTGTGACTAGTACAGGACAAGCAGCTACGACTTTTTATCAAGTAATTACCTACCACCCAAAAAACAATACCTCACTAATTGAGTGTACGCTTGCCACTGGTAGAACACATCAAATCCGAGTACATCTAAGTGATTTAGGAAATCCTATCATTGGGGATTTACTTTATGGAAACCCAAGACAAAATAGTCGCCTCCATTTGCATGCCTTTCAAGTGAGTTTCGATCATCCTATAACGAAAAAGCCAATATTATGTCGAAAAAACGCAGATTTCTTCGCTACAGTTTAAGAAATGTAAATTAAATGTAAAGGTTCTGTTTAAATTCCGCTAAACCGGTTCAAAAGGTTGCGGATTTTTATTATACTCTTCATGTAATTTAAAAAAATTGGAGGCATCCTCATGTTTAGAAGCAAGAAAGACAAATTCGCAATATTATTATCAAATATTACAACTAACATTCGCGAGAGTGCTGATTACTTCGCGGACTTCAAGATCACAAATGTTAGTGATCTGAAAGTATTTGCAGAAACAATGAAAGCATATGAACATACTGGCGATGATTACGCTCATGAAATGTTCCAGGAGCTCAACACTACTTTCATTACACCGATTGAGCGTGAAGACCTCTTGATGCTCACGATGGCTTTAGATGAAGTCATTGACGGGTTGGAGCATGTTTCAGGATTACGAGAAATGTTCTCTCTTCTAGAATTTGATGAATATGAACTACAGTTTATCGCGGAAATCAAGGAATCAACGAAACTAATTGACGAGGCAATTGACCAATTAATCAATAAGAAGCTCATCAAAATTCGTGACCTTACCATTCTCATTAAAGATTCAGAAACCAAGTGTGATGTCGTTTATCGATCAGCAGTTAAAGCCCTTTTTAATTCTGAAACCAATCCAATCCGTATTATGAAACTGAAGGAAACATATGAAACACTGGAAAATGTTTCAGACAGTTGTCAAACGGTTGCGAATGTCTTAGATACAATTGTAATGAAGAACGCTTAACCTGGTGAAAAAGATTGTTTAAGTTTCTCATTAACAATTAGGAAGGATCTTCTAAATGGACTCTCTTTTAATATTGACGATACTGATTGTCGTAGTCGCTTTGGTCTTTGATTTCATCAATGGATTTCATGATACCGCCAATGCAATTGCCACTTCTGTCTCCACAAAAGCACTTAAACCAAGGCATGCCATTGTGCTAGCATCTGTTATGAATTTCGTGGGTGCCATGTCATTCACTGGTGTTGCCAAAACTGTTTCAGACAAAATTGTTTACACCGAAAGGTTACCCGATCAAGGAACTATCATTATTCTAGCAGCATTGATTTCAGCAATTGTTTGGAACCTCATCACATGGTATTTCGGAATCCCAAGCAGTTCTTCCCATGCGATCATTGGGTCTATTGCAGGTGCGTCCATAGCTGCGGGTGGTTTCAAGCTCGTAAAGTTGGAAGGATTCAAAGAAATTATTACTGCACTGATTGCGTCTCCGTTTTTGGCGTTCTTTATTGGTTATATCATCTACACGATATTTAAGTTGCTACTGAAAAATCTAAATTTACCCAAAACAAATCGAAGGTTTAGATACATTCAAATTCTAACGGCCGCACTACAATCCTATTCACACGGCACTAACGATGCTCAAAAATCAATGGGGATTATCACGATGGCGTTAATTGCTGGTGGTTATCAAAGTGCCGGATCTGATGTGCATTTGTGGGTGCAAATGGCTTGCGCAACCGCAATGGGACTTGGAACTTCCATCGGGGGTTGGAAAATCATCAAAACTGTTGGTGGTAAGATCATGAAAATCCGTCCAGTTAATGGCGTTGCCGCGGACTTATCATCAGCGAGTATCATCTTTGGCGCAACGTTAATTCATTTGCCTGTCAGTACTACCCATGTAATTGCCTCATCAATCTTGGGTGTAGGTTCTGCACACCGGATCAGAGGCGTCAAATGGGATACTGCGCAACGAATGGTTATCACTTGGGTCATTACGCTACCAATTTCGGCAACCGTTGCCGCCATCATTTACTACATACTTAAATTGTTTTTCTAAAATTTTTCACATGCAAATCAGAAAATATTCTTATCAAAAATCATTTCCACTTCGAAATGATTTTTTTTGATTTGATTTTCAATTCCATAATGTATTTCTTATTCTGATTGTTGTTAGAAATGCATCTTAATACTCCCGATAAAATTTTCAAAGACGAGGAATAATTCACGAAGGATAGCGGGACTATCCTAAGAAATTATGACAAAGTATCTGGGAATCTTAGCGAGTTTCGAGTTGCATTTCTAATGACCAATAGGATTATTCTGATTAAAACTTTTTTTGCGAAATATCAACAAAAATTGCGAAATCCTACACAGATACGATATAATTTTTAAGTATAGTTGTTTAAAATATGTTTGCTTCTATACTCCATGCATTGAACAATTGTTAAGATACTAAAGGGGGATTAGGAAGATGATTATTGGCGTTCCAAAAGAGATTAAAAACAATGAAAACCGTGTTTCAAACACACCTGCAGGCGTAGTAGCACTCGTTAAGGCTGGGCACAAGGTGTATGTTGAAACAAATGCAGGAAATGGAAGTGGATTTAACGATAGCGATTACCAAAATGCAGGTGCTGAAATTCTTTTAAAGGCAGCTGATGTTTGGAACAAATCTGATATGATTATGAAGGTTAAAGAGCCTCTAGAGAGTGAATATCAATACTTTAGAAAGGGTTTAATCCTCTTTACTTATTTGCATCTTGCAGCTGAACCAGACTTAGCGAAGGCATTGACTGAAAAGGGTGTTTTCTCGATCGCCTATGAAACAGTTGCAGTTGGAAGAACCTTGCCTCTACTAACACCAATGAGTGAAGTTGCTGGCAGAATGGCAACCCAAATTGGTGCACAATTCTTAGAAAAACCACATGGCGGTAAGGGTGTACTACTAGCTGGTGTACCAGGTGTGAAACGTGGAAAAGTCACTGTAATTGGTGGAGGCGTTGTTGGTACAAACGCTGCGAAAATGGCAATTGGTTTAGGTGCAGATGTGACTATTATTGATTTGAGCGCTGATCGTTTGCGTGAACTCGATGACATCTTCGGAAACAGTATTTCAACAATCATGTCGAATCCATTTAACATTGCACAAGCGGTTGCTGAGTCGGATTTAGTCATTGGAGCAGTACTAATCCCTGGTGCAAAAGCACCAAAATTGGTTTCTGAGGAAATGGTGAAAGCCATGTCACCAGGATCCGTTGTAGTTGATGTAGCAATTGACCAAGGTGGTATCTTTGAAACCGTTGACCATATTACAACGCATGATAACCCTACTTATGAAAAGCATGGTGTTGTACACTACGCAGTTGCTAACATGCCTGGTGCGGTGCCAAGAACATCCACCATTGCTTTAACTAATGCCACAGTTCCTTATGCACTACAAATTGCAAATAAGGGTGCGGTACAAGCAGTGAAAGATAACCCATCACTAGCACTTGGGGTTACCACTGTAGGCGGCAGCATTACTTATGAAGCAGTCGCTAATGACCTAGGCTACAAATATGTTCCATTGGAAGAAGCTCTTCAAGACGTGGTGAAAGCTTAACAATTTTTGAAAGTTACACAACAAAACAAGCTCTCGACAGTCGACAGATGTGAAACATCTGGATACTGTTGAGAGCTTTTTCTTTTTCAAAGCGATTGATCACTAATCAGCAAGTTGTCAATAATATAGAATCACAGGTGTTTTCGGTGTTATTTTCCCGAAAATGACTTCTGCTGTATTAAACGGCAAGTTTACACAACCATGTGAACCATTTGCTTGATAAATAGTTCCACCAAACTCAGTGCGCCACAACGCATCATGCAGGCCTATACCACCATTAAAAGGCATCCAGTAAGTAACAGGCTGTTCATACCCAAAAGTACCGTTTGGTTGCTTATCTCCTCTTAGCACAGCATCCTTCTGTTTATATTTCAAAGAATAAACTCCTGGAGGAGTAGCCATTTTCTTGGCAACATCGCCTGTCACTAATTTAGAGTCTACCAGAAGATTGCCATTAAAATAGAACCAAAGGTGTTGACTGGACAAATCAATTTCAACATAGGTTGAACCAATATCACTATTTGTTCGAGAAAGACCAGTTTGACTATAGGCAGGTTCTCTCGTTACAACCTTGCCTTCTTTAATATTATTGGTTATATTTTCAATTTCAGTCTTTTTGTTAATCTTGTAACCATAATCCCCACCCGAAATGGTGACAGAACCTCTTTGTGAAGAATTGAATGGTCTCTTTGTTCCGACAGTACTATACTTTTCGCTCAATGTTTGCGCAAAGGTTTCAATGCCTTTGTTATCCAAAACAACTGCATTCTGATCATTAAAAGAAATCCATTTACTAATTGTGTTTTTGTCTAACACTTCAGTGCGCTCTTTAAAGTCATAGGTAATTGCTGTTTGCAAATATTTATTAGCCTCAGTAGCCGCTGCTACTAGCTGTTCATTTTCTTTTGTAATCGTTGGCAGTTGGTAACAGGCATTTGTATTTAGATTTAATTCATAAATGCCATTACTTATGTTGGTTTCGATTTGTGTATAGAGTGTATCTTCAGTGACGGTTGTTCCAATTACCTCTGGAACAACTTCATAGACACCAGTTGTCTCATTGTACTTAATAAATGCGTTTTGAGGTGCAACTTGGTTTTCTTTCTTCATAAATGGTGCTTCTTGAAAAGTTTCTTTCAGCTTTTCACGATCTATTTTGGCATTCAAATTGATCTTGTGTTCTTTTTCACTGAACCTTTTAAAAATATTAATATCGGATTGTTTCGACTGGATCTTCTCAAGTTCCTCAAGATACCCGAAAACTACAAGTCCTTCTTTTGTTAAGTCCAATGTATACAGTGATTGCTCACCATTCTTAACTTCAAACTTTTTGCCTAAGACTGTGTTATTTAGTAGCTTCTCAACTTCTGGAATTTTCGACTTTTCAACATTAATACCATTAATAACTGTGTTCGGATAAAAAGTATCCTTAAAGTTAAGATTAAAATATAGAAACAACCCTCCAATCGCAGCGACCGCAACACCAAGAATGGCACCACCAATTATTAATAACTTTTTCAATTGATTTATCCCCTTTAATTAAACAGTTTTCCTAGTCTCAACAATAAGTGATGATTGTATGAATAATGAATGCATGAATGAACTACTAAACTAGGAATTGAAGTAAAACTAACATCACAATACTTTATATTCTACCACAAAGCAACTATATTTTATGGTGTTAACGTTAATTTTGGTAAATTTTTTGCTGCATTTTTAACGAGGAATGTTTTTAATGATTTTTTACATTCAGAATATAAGGGCGTATGCATATTTTTGTGCTATTTTCAGCAAAATATGCAATCAATCAACCGCTATAGAACCGCACAAAAAGCGAAGCACATTTGGATATTTACATGTGCTACACTTCTTGAGGATTCTTTTGAAAAAACCATTTCATGGCAGTATAGACATCAGTTTTATTTTTCAAAATAAAGTAATGGAAGTTCTCTTGCTTGATGTTTTTGTAAACAGACATTAATGATGAGTTTCGACTGTATTGGTTCACTTCGCCGTAACAAAACATATTTGCGTATTTCAGAAGCTCTTCAATTAATTTCACACATTTCGCATTATCCGAAGACAGGTTATCGCCATCTGAAAAATGGAATGGATAGATATTGTATTGATTTACAGGATATTTCTTTTCAATGATTTCAAGGGCTTTTTCATAAGCCGAAGAACAGATTGTACCGCCACTCTCACCCTTATTAAAGAAATCTTCCTCAGAAACAGACTTTGCTTCTGTATGATGGGCGATAAATTCAATTTCAACTTTTGCATATTTTGTCCGTAAGAAACGCGTCATCCAGAAGAAGAAACTGCGCGCCATGTATTTTTCCCACACACCCATTGAACCGCTTGTGTCCATCATTGCAATCACTACTGCACTGGACTCGTTTTTCTCGATTTCATTCCACGTTTTAAATTTCAAATCTTCCTTTAGAATTGGGTGAAATTTCGGCTCACCTGTCATCGCATTTCTTTTAAAAGCGCTGATCAACGTTTTCTTTTTGTCGATATTCCCCATCAGCCCAGTACGTCTAATATCATTGAATTCATAGTGCTCTATTGTATCATGCGTGAGGTCTTTTCTTTGCATCCGTGGCAATTCTAAGGACGCGAAGAGTTCTTCTTCTATATCTAAAAGCGAAACGTTTGCTTCAACATAATCTTCGCCAGCTTGGTCGCCAGCGCCTTGCCCCGCACCTTGCCCCGCATTTCCTGCGCGTTGACCAGCTCTTTCACGTGCAACAACATCACCAACTTTTGAATCACCAGTACCTTGGCCAACATGTTTGCTTTTATCATAATTGTAGCGAATTTTATATTCATCAAGTGAACGAATTGGAATTCGAACAACATCCTTACCATTTGACAGAATAATGCTTTCCTCTGTGATCAGATCAGGAAGATTCTTACGAATGGCGTCCTGAACTTTTTCTTGATGTCGTTTCTGATCATCATGACCCTTTCGATGCAACGACCAATTTTCTTTTGAAACAATATACTCATGATTTTCAGACACTTGTATCCCTCCTACCCGAGGAAACCGTTTTCCTATCCTATGCCGGACAGCCGGAAAAATTGCAGGCGCAATAGTTTGAATTTTTGTACATAAGGCTATTTCATAAAGATTTCAATTAACTTAAATTCTACATAGCTTGAAACTCCTAGCACAATGCGTTGAATTATGAAATTGACCAACATAGAAAATGGAGTTTAAGCATTAAAGGGTCATTAGAAGTTCTTTCAATGCATAAATGTGGGATTTCAGACATTCAGGAAATAATGAATCTGCTATAGAAGTGATGGATTAACATTGAGTAAAAGTACGAAAAGCACGCTTATCTTTTTTGGGGGATTGTTTGCGTTTATTGTATTAATTTTGTTACTAATTTTTCACATACGTGAAACGCCCTTTAGGACAACATTACTGATATTAATTGTTGTTAATCTTCAAAAAAAGACCATCAAGATTTTTCCTCTCGATAGCCTATTTTGATTTACTATTGTATCTACCAAATAACTTTGATAGATTTTTACAGGCTTTGCTTGTTATGCTTTCGGAGGTGTTCCTTCAGCATTTGCGACAACAACATCGATTTGGACTAAAGCATCGTTTGGTAGAGCCGATACGCCAACTGTTCTTCGCGCAGGAACTCCCTCTGGGAAGTATGTTTTGTACACTTCGTCAACAGCTTCGATATCTGTAATGTTTTTTAGGAAAATATTCACTTTAACCACATCGTCCATTTTGTGATCGATACTTTCTATAATTGCCTTGATGTTTTTTAAGCATTGTTCTGTCTGTTCTTTTACACCACCAGCTACCAATTTACCCGATTTTGGATCCAAAGGCAGTTGTGCTGAAAGATGATTGTAATGAGAAAACGCTACCGTTTGTGTGGATAGAGCATTCTGTGGTGCATTTTCAGTGTTGTTTGCCTTTATGACGATTCCGTGTCTGTCTTCAATAACTTGCGGGGGTGTACCATCTCCATGTGACACCACTGCTTCAATTTGCACCAATGCATCCATTGGTAACGCAGAAGCTGCAATCGTTGTCCGTGCAGGAACGTAGGCCACCGCTCTGGCGATAGCCGAGTCAGGGAAAAATGTTGTATAGACTTCATTTACAACTTCAGTATCTGAAATGTTTTTAAGGAAGACATTGATTTTCACAATATCGTCAAAAGGAACATCTATGCTTTCAAGGATTGCCTTAATATTCTTTAAGCACTGTCCTGCCTGCTCTTTCACACCACCAGCAACCACTCTTCCCGTAATTGGATCGATAGGTAATTGCGCTGTTAGATTGTTGTAATGTGAGAAGGACACAGTTTGCGTTGATAGAGTACATGTTGGTGCATTTGCCGTGTTATTTGTAAGCTTGATGAGGTCGCCAGCTTGTGGTGCGTTTGGAATTGTTCCTTCACCGTTTGAAACAAGTGCTTCAATTTGCACCAAAGCATCCATTGGTAAAGCAGCAACGGCAACTGTCGTCCGTGTTGGAACATAGGTTGGGAAGAATGTTTTGTACACTTCGTTTACAGCATCAACATCTTTGATATTCTTCACGAATACCGTGATTCTAACGATATCGCTCATAACATGGTCAATGCTTTCTAGAATTGCCTTGATATTTCTAAAACACTGCTCAGCTTGCTCCTTTATACCCCCAGCTACCAATTTACAAGTTTTTGGATCAACAGGTAATTGCGCCGACAAATTGTGGTAATGTGAAAATGCTACAGTTTGTGAATATGGCCCGATACAGTTTGGAGCATTTTCTGTGTTTCTTGCTAATACTGCGTTATAACCGCTCATAATAGT
>JAVBKB010000207.1:0-3913 GCA_031554275.1 Caryophanales bacterium
TATATTTCAAAGATGATACTTTGAAAATCAATGATGCAACTATCAAGCTTACTGGATCGGAGATCATCCAACCAAATGAAACGAATAAATTAGATAATCCTATCTTGGCAATCAAGTATGACTTTACAAACACAAGTGACAAGAATCAAAAACCAAGTATAGTATGGATTGCTTGTTTTGATGCTACACAGGAAACTAATGCAACTGTAGATGATCTAGATGTGGGTCTGTTTTACGATAAAGATAAAAAGTATGAAACGCTAAAGGATATGGGGGATACAGACGTAAAACCAGATGCAACTGTACAATCTATTTTCTTTTATGAAATTAAACATACGGACAGTTCTGTTACTCTAACTGCATCACAAGGTATGGCAGGAAAAGAATTAGGTACGAAGAAATACGAAATTAAGTAACTAAAAAGAACACTCCTGCACCGACCAAAGTAACAGAGTGTTCTAGAGCCTAACAAGGCTTCTTTATCATATTTTATCATAGAACAGGAAAGGTGTGAAGATGATGGCTATTTTCCGAAAAAGGGGAAAGCTGTGGGAGTTTCGTATTCGTTACTATGACCCAGCGACAGGAAAACGAACCGAATATGCCAGGGGCGGTTTCACCACACAAGCTGAAGCTAAAATGATTGCAAAGGAAGAGGAAAGAAAACTAGATCGTGGTGCTGATTTAAACAAACAAGATATGACCCTCAAGGAATTTCTTGAGTTCTGGTTCGAGCATTATAAAGTTCCAACTGTATCGCATAATCGTAAGAAAAACATTGACAATGCCATTCAGCTCTTTGTAAAACATTTAGGAAACACCAGCTTACGACAATTGAATAGAACATCGATTCAAGCTGTTGTAAATAAAGTAAGCCCTGACTATACAAAATCCTCTATACAGAGTTATACAGGAACGATCAGAGAGGCATTTGAGTGCGCTATCGATTTAGATTACATGTTCAAAAACCCTGCGAAGAAAATTATTTATCCAAAGTCGCTAAAACCAGTTCGAAATCCAGTAAAACATATTGAGTTAGATGAATATTTGAAACTGGTTGAAGCTATAGAAAAAGAATGGTCAGATCAATATTTACATTACAAATACATCACTTTCATTTCTATCGGAACAGGAGCCAGAGTAGGCGAGATCTGCGCACTTAACATTAGTGACATTGACGAAATAAACAAGACGCTTAACATTAATAAAACTTTCATCAGAGAAGATAATGTGTGGAAGGTTAAACCTACTACGAAGACAGGAGAAAGCGGAGAGCGTGTAATCGGACTCGATGATTATACATTCGCCAAGATAAAGGAGTGGTTAAAATTCCGCAAGAAGATCGCAGACAGAAGTAAATGTAAAAACAACTTCCTATTCATAAATGAAATCGGCGAATTTGTAAAAACGGTTAACTACGGAAGTAATCTCAGAAAAATTTGCTTGAGAAACGGACTACGACACAAGACACCCCATATGTTCCGACATACCCACGAAACTATTATGTGGGAGAGCGGAATTTCTGACATCAACTACATTGGTGACCGATTAGGGGACAAAGATAAGAGCATCTTGTTAAACACTTATGGGCATAAGTCAAGATACTCTGATCAGATAAACAACGAAAAAATCAATCAAATCATGGCACGCTGGACAGGCGAGCAATAATTTTTTTTGAATCTTCTGGGGGCAAATTGGGGGCAAATGACCCTGATTTGTCTCCAACCTCTTGATAACAAAAGGATTTTACGCACCCGACAGGATTTGAACCCGTGTTTCAAGAACCGGAATCTTGCGTGCTATCCACTGCACTACGGGTGCATGTACAAACTATTATCCATTATATTTTATCATACCATGGTGTGCAAGGATTAAATTCGTCCAATGGTTTTCCTACATAAATTCGTCAATTCGTCCAATGGTTCCACACACATAAATTCGCCCAATGGTTTCCCACCCTGACTTGCCTCTTCACTTTAGAAAACCACATCACTGAGTATTCGCATAATGTGGTCACATAGAAAAATCCGGTTAAATTAAGTTTTTCAATACTACTCAGCGCGCAAGTTCATAGATTGCTTGTGCATAAATCGCAGTTGCTTTCACAAGGTCATCAATATACATGTATTCATTCTTCTGATGCACGACGTCTTCGCGTCCAGGAAAGAGCGGTCCAAATGCAACACCTTGGCTCAAAGCCCGAGCGTAAGTCGCACCACCAATTGAGTGCACAGTCGCCTCTTCACCTGTCTGTTCAGTGTAGACTTTTTGTAGAATTGCTACCAAATTGCTGTCTGCAGGCACATGGTGTGGTTTCATATGATTCACGATCGAAAGTGTGAAACCTGCCTTCTCCGCCTTCTCACAAATCTTCTGCCAGCCCGCTTCGAAGTCAAATACTACAGGGTACCGCAAGTTCATTGCAATTGTAGCGTTTCCTGATTCAGAAAACTTAAGTATCCCATAATTTATTGTTAGATCCTTTGTCACTTCATCTGAACACGCAATGTTGAATTTACTGCCATCCTCATTCTCAACTAAGAATTCCTTAATAAATTGCAACAATGGATGGGATGAATACTTTGCCACAAAATTCGCAAGCTGAACTCCTGCATTCATACCAAGATGCGGCATTGAGCCATGCGCAGGAATCCCGTGCAAGATCAATGTCAGTTGATTTCCCACAACTTCCGCTTGACCATGCAACTTTCGCTGTTTGCAAAAGTGTTCAAAGTCTGTCACCATTTGCTCTCCATCTGTTGCTTCAATGATGGCAGTTGCTAGATCAGGTACCATATTAAATCGCTCACCCGCTTCAAACGAAATGAGCTTATGGACAGAATCAATTTCTGTTTCGGTCCTGCTGTACTGAAGTTCAATATCACAAAGGCCTTTCTCTGCATGAATAATCGGAAAATCAGCGTCCGGTGAGAAACCGATTGTTGGCATTTCCTCAGTTGCAAAATAACGTTCTACGCAACGCCAATTGCTTTCTTCATCAGTACCCAGAATGATCCGCACTCGTTTATTAAGTGCTAACCCCAATTCTTTTACAATTTTCAAGCCGTAATAAGCAGCCATCATCGGGCCTTTATCATCCAATGCCCCACGCGCAAAGATTTTGCCATCACGAATTTCTGCTGCAAACGGATCTGAATCCCATCCCTCTCTACTAGCTGGGACGACATCGACATGACCCAAAATACCAATCAGTTCTTCCCCTTTGCCATATTCAATATGTCCTGCATAACCATCGACATTCTTGATCGTGAAACCCGAAGCAGTTGCATCGTTCAACATGAATTCTAACGCATGGCAAATTCCCGCTCCAAAAGGGGCAAATTCGCCCACTGAATCAGGGTCCAAAACGCTATTGATCCGCAATAACTGCTGTGTATCTGTAATTAAATATTCCTTCCGCTTTTCAACCTCTTCTAACCAATTAATCGTTTTGACTGATGAAACTGCCATGAATAACGCCTCCATTGATATTTTACGATGACACCATGTAATCGATTTCAATCACATACACTTGTCGTACCCATTTTTCTGTAAAAATATCCTCGTCACTTGTGGCGTTATCGCTATTTCTTATTGTTTAATTGCCGTTTCTTTTTATAATGATAGTCAATAAAACGAATTGCAGGTACTGCATTGATTGTCGCAAAGAAAATGATTATCCAAGTGAAGAATGTCCAACCATCCCTATTAACATTCATAACTGCATACCAAATAAACACGAATGTAATCCCTAAATAAATAATTCCTAATGTAATTGGGCGCATTTTTTTCATCGGAAGCCTCCAAAATTATTTTTGTTTTTCGACATGAAATATCTCATGATTGTAAACTAAAGTTATCGTGTATTCTATACTTAATTTAATTATCTGCCATATTGGATAATAAAAAGTAA
>JAVBKB010000068.1:0-12194 GCA_031554275.1 Caryophanales bacterium
ATGCATTTGCCTTACAACCGACCAAGACTAAATGCAAAAGGCACAAGAGTAGTAGAGGGATATGCAATGCTCCAACCACGAGTGGGTGTAAGCTTGGAATCTGCATCTCAATCCCGCTTAACTACGCTTTGGACAGATGCTGGGCTAGATCCTTATGCATTTGCAGCAGCTGATCCCTACCAAGACTCAGTTGGACAAGGGATTTTCACTGGGAAGGGTATTTTTGATGTGGAAAGCTTTCATCAAGTGCTGACGCATCGGATTCCAGATAACCAAGTGCTTAGTCATGATTTATTAGAAGGATCATTTCTTCGTACAGGTTTTCTTTCTGATATCGAATTGATTGATGACCACCCTAACAAGTTCAGTGCTTATCAGAAGCGGATGCACCGATGGGTGAGAGGAGATTGGCAGCTGCTAAGATGGTTGCTACCCAGCACAACCAATCGTAAAAATCTACCACAAAGGGTTGACCTGCCTGCCATTGGGCGGTGGCAAATTGTTGAGAATATGCGACGCAGTGTAATGCCATTTAGCTATTGGCTACTGCTTTTAGCCGCAGTCACTGTATTTCCAGGATTGACAGGCGTATGGCTTATCATCATATTCGGGACTTTTTTACTGCCAGTCGTCAAGCAAGTAGTCAGCTCACTTGAAGGCGGTTGGCATGGTAAGGGGCTTCTAAGCACCTTGTTGCAAGTATTGATAAACTTTTGGATATTGCCATTTCAAGCTGCCGTTTTGATGCACGCTATCGGTGTTAGCTTGTATCGTCAACTCTTTAGCAAGAAACGCCTGCTGGAATGGACGAGTTCTTCACATATTGAAAAATTGCATCATAGAAGCCTTCAACCACCACTGGAAGGTATGGCAGGTGGTTATGCACTCATCGTTGTGTTCGGAATGCTTGCTATTCTTACGAATGTGCAGTCCTATATGCCATTTGTGATCACGCTTTGTATGCTGTGGTCAGTAGCCCCGATCGGGATTAGTTTGTTGGATAAAGCAATTACCACTGATGAAATAGAGATTCCAGCTGATGATCGCGCGGTACTTCACAATCTTGCCCAAGATATCTGGCGCTTTTACGAGGATTTTGCAACCGAAGAAACCCATTGGCTACCGCCTGACAATGTGCAAATTGAGCCAGCAAAGGGTGTGGCAAATCGAACATCACCAACAAATATTGGTTACTTATTGACAGGGATTCTGACTGCAAAACTATTTGACTTCATCTCAACAGATGATGTTATTCGAAAAACAGATCAAGTTTTGACGACAATAGAGGAAATGGATAAATGGAATGGGCATTTGTACAATTGGTACGATACCTCGACCTTGACACCGCTACATCCTAGATATGTATCGACTGTAGACTCAGGAAATTTCATTGCAAGTTTGATGGCAGCAAAGCAAGGCCTAGATGAGTTAAGATTCCAGCTGAGTGAGCCGCAGTCAACCGAAAGAGCAAAGGCATGGACGGTTGCCGAGACAAAATCAACCGAAGAGGCAAAAGTCGAGCCGTCGGTAGCAACAGAACCACAGTCAGATGCAGGAGCTTGGTCGACTGTCGAACCGTCAGCTGAAATCGAGCCGACAGCAGCAGATCAAACCATTTCGAATCAACTGCGAGCACTGATGGACCGTATTGAAAGTATCATTGAGGCAACTGATTTCCGTGAGCTTTTCGATCACAAAGCCAAGCTGTTTGTGCTAGGCTACAATGATGTCACGAAGCGTCGCGATGAGATTCTTTATGACTTGCTAGCCTCTGAAGCAAGGCAAACAAGTTTTGTTGCAATTGCACTTGGGCAAATACCAGTATCCCATTGGATGACATTGGGTCGTTCGACAAAGAAGCAAGGAAAATACATGTCATTACTTTCTTGGTCGGGAACGATGTTTGAATACCTAATGCCGTGGCAGTTGATGAAAACCTACCCGAATACGGTTTGGCAAAGCACCTACAAAGGGATAGTCAACAAGCAAATTGATTACGCACATGCAAAGGGTGTACCTTTTGGTATTTCCGAGTCTGGATACTACGCATTTGATTATCAAATGAATTATCAATACCACGCCTTCGGTGTGCCAGACACAGGCTTCAAACGAGGGTTGGAAGATGAACTTGTATTAGCTCCATACGCAACAATTATGGCACTTCCCTTTGCGCTATCAACTTCCCTTGCTGATCTAGGGCGGATGGATAAGCTAGGCGCCAGAGGCAAATACGGTTTCTACGAGGCAATTGATTACACATCGAAGCGGATGCCTGAAAACAGTAATTGTCTTATTGTCAAAAGTTTTATGGCGCATCACCAAGGAATGAGCCTTCTGACGATTGCTAACTTGTTATATAAAAATAAAATGGTTGATTTGTTTCATCGTGACAAGCGAGTACAATCGGTGGAGCTGTTACTCAAAGAGAGAATTCCGACAAAGGTGTCGATCATCCATCAACGTGCAGCTACCGAAACAAAGAAAAAGGCAGACAAACCTGTCTACAATTACAAGCGTCGTTTTGACATTGCGACTGCACCTCTTGATGTGAGTATTTATTCGAATGGGCAGTTGACTTCGCTAGTCAATACGCATGGTGGCGGCTTCCTGCAATACGATGGCATAGCCGTAACGAGATGGCGCGAAAATGCTTTGCAGAATGAGTGGGGGAGTTTCCTGTACATTCGTGATACCGCAAATGATGAGCTGTTTTCGCCAACTGTATATCCATGTCGAACTCCTGCAAAAAAGCAGACAGCCATGTTTGCGTTAGATAATGCTGTTTTCAATCAAACGATGAATGATCTACAAACATCATTAGAAATCTGCGTTTCGCCAGAGGATCATGTCGAATTACGAAGATTGAAGCTGACGAACACAAGCGAAAACCACCGCGACTTGGAGTTGACTTCCTATATTGAACTGGCGTTGGCACCTCAGAAAACCGATGAAGCACATCCTGCCTTTAGTAAATTATTCATTGAGACAGAGTTTGATGCTGATCATGAGAGCTTACTGGCTCGGAAGCGACCAAGACATCGTGGTGAGAATAGCTACTGGGCATTTCACCGCTTAATCTGTGAGAAGACTACAGAGGGTGCAGAAAAAGATCAAGGGTTGGTAGCTACTTCAGACCAGATTGAATATGAGACAGATCGAAATGCTTTTATTGGAAACGGACACAGCCTAGAATCACCACTGGGTATTCGCACGCCACTTAACAGATCATCAGGTGCCGTTGTGGATCCGATTTTCTCAATGCGCCAGAAGATCAGGCTGCAACCGGGCGAAACGAAGACAGTCATTTGCCTAACGGGTATGGCAGACTCGAGAGAGCAAGCCATCCAGATTGTCGAGAAAAATTCGAATATTTCACAAGTGGATAATGCCTTTCAACTTGCTTGGACAAGAGGACAGATTGAGTTGCGCCATTTCCGACTTACACAGCAAGAAGTGGCAATGTTCCAACAGCTTGTCAGCAAGGTTTACTACACAGACGAATTCACAGAGGAGCGCAAGCAAGCCATCCTCCACAATAAATTAAACATCAAAGCGCTCTGGTCTATTGGCATCTCTGGTGATCGCCCCATCGTCATCATTCGGGTACCAGATATTTCATCATTAACCCTTGTGAAGAAAATGATTACTTGCCATGAATATCTTCGTAAAATTGGCATTCAGTTTTCGTTTGTCTTTTTAAATGAATCTGAAGATGGCTACCAACAAGACGTTCAAGATACTTTAAAGAAGCTTGTGGAAAAAGGACTTGAAGGCGGGCAAAGTAATGCTGGCAAAATCCATGTAGTCAATGCGAAACAATTGGACCCAGAAGTGAAAAACCTACTCTTTGCATTCTCGCGACTCACACTCCGAGCTGATGGTGCCAGCTTGAAAGCACAGCTCAGTATAAGCAAAGGAATTACTCAGAAAAGGCAGCTTGATGGAAAGGTGCTAACCTGGGTTGCGAGCAAACCGGATGCGGCTCAAGTAGATGGATTGGCGGTTACCGGAACGAGTGAAGCGGATGCAGCTCAAGCAGATGGAATGCCGGTTACCGGAGCGAGCGAAGCGGATGCGGCTCAAGTAGATGGAGTGCCGGTGAGCACAACAGCTTTAAATGAGGATGCGGAAACAAACAAGCTAACTTCCGAATTGGTGTATTTCAATGGAATTGGTGGTTTCGCACCAGACGGAAAGTCGTATTCTATCTTGCGATCCAAGGATGTTCAGCCTCCGCTACCGTGGATTAACGTGTTGGCAAATGAGAAATTCGGCACCATTACAACTGATAAATTCTCAGGGTACACCTGGTGGAAGAATAGCCGCGAGTGCAAAATCACACCTTGGTCGAATGATCCAACCATGGATACACCAGGCGAAAGCCTATCCATTCGAGTGGAAAGTGACAGTGACTCACCTAACGACTGGAGCATCGGGAGTGCAGAAACACCTTGCCAGACAACCTTTGGCAGAGGATATACGACATATCAACAGCAAAACGATGAGATCATGCAACAGGTTAAGGTATATGTACCAACTAATGATCCTATCAAAATTATCAAACTCCAATTGCATAATCAAAGTGACCTAGCTAGACAGTTGACAGCAACCTATCATGCTGAATGGGTGCTAGGTGTACAACCGGCAGGAAACACCTCGTTTATTGTAACTGAATGGGATGCAGAGCAGCAGTTGTTACTGGCAAAGAATCATTTGCAAGAACATTTTCGAGATGCCCATGCCTTCTTGAAAATATCAGGATCAGCTACTACTTCGTGGACTGGCGGGAATTTTACCAGAAAAAATGGCAGTGCCTCTGATCTAGAAGCAGTGAATTCAGGTAAAAATGGCAGTGCCTCGGATCTAGGAGCAGTGAATTCAGGTAAAAATGGCAGCGACTCGGATCTCGGAGCAGTGAATTCAGGTAAACTCGATCAACAAGTTGGTGTCCATCTCAATGCTTGTGGTGCTGTTCAAACGGAGGTTACACTTGCGCCAAATGAGAAAAAAACGATCTATTTTCTATTGGGATGTACGGATGACAAATTGTCTGTGAAGTCGCTTTCTGAAAAATACGCAGAAGTTGCAAATTGTGAGCATGCTTTCGAAGAGCTTCAGCAGTTCTGGGAAAACATTCTTGGACAGATTGTTGTTGACACACCAAGTCAAGAGATGAACTTCATGCTGAACAACTGGTTGATGTACCAAACATTAGGGTGTCGCATGTGGGCTCGCTCTGCCTTTTATCAAGCTGGTGGTGCGTTTGGTTTCCGGGATCAATTGCAGGATTCGCTTGCGTTGTTGCATAATCGACCTGACTTAACGAGAACCCAAATTCTCTTGCATGCATCACATCAATATATTGAGGGTGATGTGCAGCATTGGTGGCATGAGGAAACAGGTCATGGTATTCGCACAAGATTTTCCGATGATCTACATTGGTTAGCGTATGCAGTGATCCGTTACATTCAACATACTGGTGACGCAACAATATTGGAAGAAGTCGCTCCTTATTTAGAAAGTGAGCCACTTGAAGAAGACAATCATGAGCGGTACGAACCGACTGTCGTTTCAGCAGATAGTGGTACGATCTATGAGCACTGTTTGCGGGCAATGGAACGTGGATTAAACTTTGGAGAGCATGGTTTGCCATTAATGGGGATAGGTGATTGGAACGACGGGATGAGTAGAATTGGTGCTGAAGGACGTGGTGAAAGCGTTTGGTTAGGCTGGTTCTTAGGTGGGATTCTCCAGCAGTTTGCACCATATTGTGAGCAAAAGGGCGATAAGGAACGAGCAAAACGTTATCAGGAGGCAGCAACATCATTGGCATCAGCAATTGCCAAAGAGGCATGGGATGGCGAATGGTTTAGACGAGCATTTCATGATGGTGGGATGTGGCTTGGAACAAAAGATGGTATGGAGTGCACAATTGATGCGATTGCGCAGTCTTGGTCAGTTTTGTCAGGCTTAGGAGAAAAAGAACGAAGCTTGGTCGCCATGAATTCATTCGACAAACATCTTGTTGATCGTCGATTGCGATTAGCGAAGATTCTGACACCGGGATTCAACCACACTGACCCTACACCAGGCTATATTCAAGGATACCCACCAGGTATCCGGGAGAATGGCGGTCAGTATACACATGGTGTTGTCTGGAGTATTCTTGCTTGGTCAAATCTTGGAGACGGTGACCGGGCATTTGAATTATTTGATTTGATGAACCCAATCAATCACGGGAAAACCCAAACTGAAGTAGCACAATATCGAGGTGAACCATATGTCATGGCAGCAGATATCTACACCTCACTACCCCATGAAGGGCAGTCGGGGTGGACCTGGTATACCGGGGCCTCTGGCTGGATGTATCAAGCAGGGATTGAAGGAATACTTGGTGTCAAGAAACGCGGGAACAAATTGCATTTGAAACCTTGTATTCCAAATGCTTGGGAAGGATTTGAGCTGACCTACCGATTCGAGCAGACAACGTACCATTTTGTTGTGAAGAACATTTCAGGTGAAGCAGCTTCAGTGACCAAGCTGGAACTTGATGGAGTGGCACAAGCAGTTGCTGAACTTAATGAAAGCATTGGACCATGTATTGAATTGCACAATGATGGGATGCGGCACGAAGTGATAGTGGAAATTTGATGGGTAGACAATAGCGAGTAAATCACCAGAGAAAATTGCCTTCGAGGCTTTTCTCTGGTGATTTTTTGTGTAAAATGAATTTATTGAAAAGTTGGGTAAGCAATAGTGAACCATTGGCATAGAAAAACAAATCGAATTTTGTCGAAAATTGACTTGTTTTGTAGAATATAATCATTATTAAATGTATTATGTTACAATAAAATGTAAAGTGATACTTTTTATAGACTAAATGAGTTACATGAAATGATTGATCCAGTTTATCCTACATAAAAAGCAGTTCAGGTTGTAACAGATTTGTTTCTGGTCAGAAAAAATGGTTGGAATTAAAAATAATGGGTTAATAGGTATAATTGATATACTAATTGTTGAACGCGATGTAGCAGGAATCAAAGATGGGTTAGAGTGCACCATTGAGTCGATGGCACATACAGTAGCCGACAATAAACTATAATGAAAGAAATTCTTGAAGGAAATTGAAATACTAAAAATCGATAAAAACAGCTTGAAAAGAGTGATTAAAATGATCCAGTCTATTATTCAAAAAATTGTAAATGATCTTCCGTCCTTAAGTTCTACAGTTATTTCTGGGGTTGCTTGGGATGCAATTAAAAAGTTCTTAGTATCTCCAATTTCAAATGCAATACAAAAATTTTTTGATAATAGAAGAGATTTGGAAGCGTTTGTTGAAATAGTTTTTGAGGGAAACAATAATCAATTACCTACCGTTGATCAAGTTTATACAGAGGTAACAGGCCAGAAATGTCCTAATGACCTAATTATTGAAATAAGAAAAGAGATAATTGGATATGAAGAAAAAATTGTATCCACAGTAGCATATATAGAAGGAGACCATAGTGTTTTTAATAATAAAATCAATGGAAACAATAATGTTGTCGGGATTGGAAATCAAGTAACAAATATCACCAACTTAAATAATACGAACCTTTCTGTGGAGTCACACGAAAAGAAGATTCAGAGTTTACTAAGAGCAGCTTGGTCCGACTATAATAATGGTTTTGAAGATAATGCAAAAAGAAAATACAAAGAAATAATTGATCTTGATTTTGAAAATCATATTGCATGGTGGGGTTTGTTTTTATGCGAAGTATACTTTGCAGACTACTATAGAGAACTACATAATGATCATTATTCCTGGGTGAGGTCCCAAAGAAATAACATTAATAAATATGGGAACAAAGCTGTGGAATTTGCACCATCTGAAGAAAAGGATTATTACTATAAGAAAATTCAAGCTTTAGAAGAAACACTATATTTTTAAGAGTGGGGGACTAAATGATAAAAAAAATTCTAATTTTTTTTGTTAGAGGCTATCAAAAAAAAGCTCCAAATCGTATTAGAGATAGTTGTTTATTTGAGCCGAGTTGTTCTGAGTATATGATCCTTGCGCTTCAGAAGTATGGTGTTTGGAAAGGGGTTGTTTTAGGAATAAAAAGGATTTTGAGGTGTAAATCACCGAACGGCGGTATAGATTATCCGTAATTTTAAAAAACCGAATTTGCAATAAATTACCTTTGAGAGATTAGATTATTTAGGAGGAAAAAAGATGACAGAGTATAAATGTGTACCTGGTCCAGTTGGTCTTGTAATAAAAGCTAAAGATAGCTATGAAAAAGCGGTTAGAAGCTATGCGGAAATAATTGAAAGGGAAGCAGTAGGTGGCTGGGAATTCTTTTTAGTTCAACAGGTACCTGTCATAAGGAAGAAAGGTTGTATCGCAAGCCTATTTGGATCACCGGATGAACAAGTTACGTTTAATATGCTTGTTTTTAAAAAAGAGTAAAGTAAAAACCATGTATTATTATAAGATTTTTTACTAAAAAGAATGTAAAAGTGTGTAAGTTTCAGAAACTGAAATTTACACACTTTCTTAATGACAAGGTTGGAATGGACAGACCAAAAAAAAGTTTCATCTTAATGGAATCTCAATTATCTCCTGCTGATTATTCTTTTTGTGAAAATAGACAATTTGTGCCGAGTCTTTTTCCTTTTCATAATCATATTGAGTATAGAATGAAGTTTGTGCTGCAAAATAGGCATGTAAGAATATCGTCTTCGTTTCTTTTGCCTTAATCGATCCATCATACTGATATTCAGTCGATAAATCATCCATATCATAAGCTAACAGGCAAATGTAAAGGCCTATTTGAGAATAGAATTGCCCTTCATCCATAACGATGTTATCTGTTAATTGAATGTCCTCATTATTATTGTTTGTCACTTCTATTGGTAGCACATAGAGATATTCAGCACCAATTCCAGTTTGCGGTCGTTCAACTTTGATGGGCGCTTTTGGTTCTAGAATTTTAAAAGTTATTCCATTGTCATTATCAATCACACCATTCAAGGATTCTATCGATACCCTTTTCAGGCTTATGTCCTCATTATTTTTATTGAGCTCATAATACCGCCACCCACTTAGTCCAATCCACACCGAAACAATAGCCAATATAACCCATTTATTCTTTTTCATTGATTTCAATTATTCTCCCATCATTCATTTGAACTACTCTATCAAATAGTTGACCGTCAAAAAGCCTATCATCGTGGGTAGCAATTATGAGCGTTGCCCCTCTATCTTTCTCTGCTCTCAAAATCTCTTGAACCATTGTTGTCGCTTCTTTATCTAAAGCATTTGTTGGTTCATCAAGAATGATTAAGTCTGGTTTCTCCATAATTGCCTGTGCAATTCCAAGACGTTGCTTCATCCCAAGTGAGTATTTACTGAATTTTCGATCATCATTCGGGCTTAGTCCAACTTTTGTTAGCATTTCCTTAACTTCTTCATGAGAGATAAGCTTTTTGATGTCTGATAGAAAAATCAAGTTCTGAAAACCAGTGTAAGCTCCAGTAAATGTAGGATACTCAATGAGTAATCCCATACTCTCAGGAAACATCACATCTTTTCTGATCGACTTATTTGCAACAATTACCTTGCCAGCTGTTGGCGTAATCAGTCCACTTATCGCTCTCAATAACATCGTTTTTCCTGATCCATTTATACCCTTAATTCCAATACATTCTCCCTTAGAAATTTTAAGTTCAATATCCTTCAGTACCTGTTTTCGCTTGAGTACTTTTGAGAAATTATCTACCACAATATAGTTATTCATATTAATCTCCAATCATATTAAATTTCTTCAAAAAAACGAGTTCTAAAGCATGGATCAGGATGAAAACCACAATAAATACTGGTAGAAAATCGCCGACTGTATAGTATTTATCAGCAAAGCTAGGATACAGTTCTCCGGTCGTATCAAGGGTAAGCCATCTACTAAGATTTGTGAAACAAGGAATTATGAAATGAATATCTGTTAGCAAAGCCGAAATAACACAGCCAAACACCAACACATAGCTAACAACTTCAGAAAACACCAGAGCAATCATTTCAAAAAACAATAATGTAACGAATGTTACTAGCACCTGCAATAAGGCTACTTTTATTATCAGAAAATCGAAAACTTCATACCCTCTACCATTTAAAGAAACGATCAGGAACGATAAGATGCCGCAAAAAGCGAACCACAGACACCAGATGGCACAGACATGTAGCAGTAATGTTGCAGATTTAACGCCAACAAATTTCATGTAGTTATTTACTCTTGGAATGAAGTAGCATCCATTTTTTTTAATATCATTCTTTGTGGCGGCTCCAACAACGATAAGCGGCAATACTTGAAATAAAATCCATATGTACGGAATATCAAACTTGCCTTCGGAAATGTTTTGCAGATCAAGAAAATCCGTTCCAGCAAATAAGTTTGTGATGATATGACTAAATGAAATGCTGTCCATTGAAAGATACTCTATGTCAGCGATTAACTTGAAACTGAACATAACTAGCAAAAACAAAGTGCACCATACGAAATTTTGTTTACTATATTCGAATCGATATCGCACATCTCTACTAAGTAGATTTTTCATACATGCTCCTTCTTTGCCACTATACTAGGTAATCTCTTATTTTTGTGACCCAAAAAGAGACAAATCCTAAATAGACACATAACACTAACAAAATCAATATTTTCAACAAAGGATTGATAAAAATAAAGATGGAATGCAAATACGCCCCATTGAATAGTGTCATATCAACAAATGTAATAATAGTAATAATGATCGACCCTAAAGCCACTCCGAATATATATAGAATCGCTCCAATAATTAAAAACAAACAGAAGAAAACAAAGATAATAAACAGTAGCACAGTGTAATCCATATAACCTCTATTTTGAAAAACAAACCACACCAAAAAGGCATTTGTAAGACAGTAAAGAAGGTTATACACGACAATTACTTTTAAATTCAGTTTGTATATCGCAGTTGCTTTCACTAATCTGGTAGTTTCATTTACTGAAAGTAAATGATGCTGAACAACAACTGAAAGAACAACAATCGCTACCAACACATATTTCAACATATCTGCAGGGGGATAAAGGTTTTTGAATACTAATTCCAAGTGCTCACTCTCAATGAATTGTAATCCATGGACAAGATAGATTGAATGTAGTATCAAAAATAATGCGAAAATGGGCAGCAGCCATTTAAACTTAAGCATCAGTTCACGTCTGATTAATCTAGTCGTAAACATATTTCTTACTTCCAATAACATAAGCAGTTGTTGCGGCGATAAATAACAAACCTAAGACAAGCAGAAATCCCGGAGCATTCAAAATACTAGATCTGTGTGTATAATTATCAATCGGTGAAAGCGTTTCCATGTCCAAACTCATCCAAGCAAGATTCACTAAAAACGGAATCAAATAAACGATGTATATTCTATTCACATAGATTGATGCTGCCAGCGCGATGGTTGTCAAAACGACAGCATATATTGCATTCATACAAAAGACAATGAACATATAGAGAGTTGGATGGCTATAGAATAAGCTTGCAAAACTCGTTAACCCATCAGCCCCACCTTGCCCATAACTAGAAAATAATGTAGGGTTTGCTGATGGGTAAGTCATCGAAAACAAATAGAAATTTAGTGCTAACATAAGAAAAATCGCAAAGAAAGTGATGAGTGCATTGACTAGAAAAAGACTTGTGAAATAGGGTCTGTGTTGATTTCGTGACACAATTAGGCTGAAATAACCGGAGTTTTTATCCTGTCTATATATCCCAGCGACGAGTAATGTAACAACGATCGGAAACAGTAATTCATAATAATATAATATATCTTGACTTATTAAACTCGCCCAACCCCCATGAAGAATATCAAAAAAGTATGGCGCATGATTAGTATCTAAAAAAAATCCTGCGTTTTTTTCAGAAGTCAATTCCAACAAAAATTGACCAATTGCAGTAAGTAGCAATAAAGAAGTACCCAACCAAAAAAAATTATTAAGTAGAA
Source organism: Caryophanales bacterium (assembly GCA_031554275.1). GTDB lineage: Bacteria > Bacillota > Bacilli > JARBTR01 > JARBTR01 > JAVBKB01. Next base: position 12,023 of record JAVBKB010000068.1, read on the forward strand.
CTCGTTTCAGCATTATCTTACTCATTCAAGCACCTTCATTTCCTCGCTCTTTTTCGCTATTTTGAAGAAGTGATCAGCGACACCATATACCTGGTGATCATCTGTTTCCCAAATATATCTCAATGTAATTTCAGTATCCTCACTACCATAGGGAGGGAATTCTAATTGATAG
>JAVBKB010000223.1:0-26474 GCA_031554275.1 Caryophanales bacterium
CAGAAAGCGAGTGAATATTATGAAAAAAAACACGATGATCTCTGTCGAAGCACTTACAAAATCCTTCAAGACCATTAGCGTTCTTGATGGCATCAGTTTTACAGTAGAAAAGGGTAATATCTTTGCCCTACTTGGCTCTAATGGTGCCGGGAAAACAACTACAATTAAGATTTTGACCACTTTACTCAAACCAGATAGCGGAATCGCCAAAGTATGCGAAATTGATGTAACTGAGCAACCTGAGCAAGTTCGGGAATCCATTAGTCTTACTGGGCAATTTGCAGCAGTGGATGAAGTTCTCACTGGCCGTGAAAATATGTATCTGATTGGCAAACTCAGACATCTTCCTGATGTAAAGCAAAAGTCTGACGAATTGCTTCAGCGATTTGATCTTACTGATGCGGCTGACCGCTATGTTTCTACTTACTCTGGTGGGATGAGACGCCGACTTGACTTAGCGATGAGCCTTCTCGGTTCACCAGCTGTTTTGTTCCTTGACGAACCAACCACTGGGCTTGATCCTCAGGCTCGTACTGTGATGTGGAAAATCATCAAGGAGCTTGCTTCAAAAGGGGTAACAATCTTTCTAACAACACAATACTTGGAAGAAGCCGATCAATTAGCTGACCAAGTTGCCATTCTACATCAAGGGAAAATCGTTGCCGAGGGAAGTGCTGCGGAGTTGAAACGGATGCTTCCGCATGGACATATTGAATTGCGTTTTCTTGATGAAACGATTCTGAAGGAAGCGTCAGATTTATTAACGGAGTTCAAGCAAACCGTTGATGAAGAAAGCCAAGCACTTTCAGTCGTAACAGACGGTAGCGTTAAGCAAATGACAGAAATATTAACAAAGCTTGAGAAGAACCATGTTACTGTTCTAGAATTTGCGCAGAAGCTGCCAACACTTGATGATGTCTTTATTTCCATTGTTAATAATGATCAAGGGGTGAATTCAAAATGACCATTTTAAAAAATCGAATAAGCGATACGCTTGTGATGACAAATCGTATCTTGAAACATAACCTGCGCAGTGTGGATACAATTATTACTGTAGTAGCCATGCCTGTTATGATGATGCTGATGTCAGTTTACATCTTTGGTGGAGCAATGGACCTAGGCGAGCGAAGTTATATTGATTACATCGTTCCTGGAATTTTCCTGCTGTGCATCACAAGTGGCGTTGCCTATACAACTTATCGACTCAATAACGATGTCACCAAAGGGATCTTCGAACGATTTCATTCAATGCCAATTGCAAAATCATCCATTCTGGGTGGGCATGTTTTCACGACAATCATATTTAACGCAATCTCTGTAATCGCTGTTTTACTAGTTGCACTTCTGATCGGATACAGACCGGAATCAACCCTGCTAGCCTGTTTGGTCGCTACACTTGTTTTGCTGCTATTTGCACTTGCCATGACGTGGTTAGCCATCATCTTTGGATTAATTGCAAAAAGCTTTGAAACAGCCGGTGTATACAGCTATATTCTAATGGGATTAATCTTCACAAGTTCGGGATTTGCCCCAACTGAGACAATGCCTGCTGGGCTCCGCTATTTTGCCGAGTACCAGCCAATGACCCCTGTAATAGAAAGCATTCGAACCTTGCTAAGCAGTGGGAAGATTGACAACAACACTTGGCTAGCCATGGCATGGTGTGTCGGGCTTTGGATTCTTTTCCGAATTATTGCGATGAAAGCATATAAAAGCAAAGTAAAATAAATCGGGATATTTCTTTCGAAAAAGATAGCTGTGTGTAACATCTCATCCGAATTGTCGTTAGAAAAGCAATTTAAAACCTCCGATAAAATTTTCAAATACTGATAGCCAAGATGGCCATGAAGCAATCTTGGCTTTTTGTTATAACTGAGTCATTTTCATAATTCATAAGCATTGTGTTACAAGGAGTTCAAACCAACTCCCCGAGAATTTTCATTGGCAAAACAGGAGCTCCCGTGGGAATAGGAAACGAGGCGAGACCTTGGGGCCTCTGGATTCCCTGAGGAAAGCAACTGTTTTCCAATAAAATTAAAATTGATTCAAATAAGCACAAACGTGCGCTTTTGAATGCTAAACATTTTTCATTTTTAATCAATGCAAGATGGCAAATTCAATTCATCTTCTGTTTTCATGAAAGTCAGCAATTATTCCATTCTTTCCTTCATCAATTTGAGAATTTTTTTCTCCAAACGAGAAACTTGCACTTGTGAAACGCCTAATCGTTCTGCAACTTCGGATTGTGTTTGGTCTTTGTAGTATCGCAAGTAGACGATCAGTTTTTCACGTTCATCTAATGTTTCAATCGCTTTTCTCAGCGATATTTTTTCAAACCAACGTGCATTGCTTGTGTCTGTAATTTGATCTAACAACAGAATGGCATCTCCATCATTTTCATAGACGGTTTCATGAATCGAGGAAGGCGAACGACTGGCGTCAAGCGCCATAACGATTTCTTCTTCTGACACATTCAATTCTTTCGCCAATTCACGAATTGTTGGCGGACGCTCATTCACCTTTGCGAACTTCTCGTTTTCTCTGCGAATTTTGTTGGCTAGTTCTTTCAGTGATCTACTAACTTTCACGGTACCATCATCTCGAATAAATCGCTGGATTTCCCCTAATATCATTGGAACTGCATAGGTTGAAAATTTCACATCATAACTTAGGTCAAATTTATTGATTGATTTTAGCAGTCCAATACAGCCAATTTGGAAGAGATCGTCGAGCTCATAACCACGATTGACAAATCGCTGGACAACTGACCAAACTAGCCGCGTGTTTTTTTCTATAATTTCATCTCTAGCAGCTGTTTCTCCATTTTGACTGCGTGCAATCAAGGTTTTGATTTCTTCATCCTTCACCACTGGCTGAGTTGCCTTTATTTCCACATCCATACAAGCACCTCAATGAACCATCAGGTTATTATTTGCAAAAAATTTAATTACTTTCACGCTTGTGCCCATATCTGGTTTGGATTCAACAACCATCTCGTCCATAAAGTTTTCAATGATGGTGAATCCCATACCTGATCTTTCTAATTCTGGCTTTGACGTGAATAATGGTTGACATGCCTCATCTACATCCTTGATGCCACAACCTTCATCCCGAACCTCGATTTCCAACTTCCCTTCTTCAAAATCGATGACAGCTCTCATATAGACAATTCCATTATCAATATTTTCATAACCGTGTATGACAGAATTCGTTACAGCTTCTGAAACAACAGTTTTGATTTCAGTAAGTTCTTCGATCGTTGGGTCAAGCGGCATCATGAATGCAGCAATTGCAACCCTAGCAAATGCCTCATTCTCACTAATCGCTGTAAAACTCAAATTCATTTCATTCTTTGACATTTACACTACCCCCAAACCATGTAGAGCGTTTTCTTCAGAAGTTTCCAAACGCATGATTTTGAATATACCTGACATTTCAAACAGCTTTTCAATCGTTGGTGTGACAGCACAAACAACCATTTCACCATTATGCATTTTGATTTGGTTATATCGACCTAGAATCACGCCAATACCTGAACTATCCATGAAATCTAACGCTGACAAATTAAGAACAAGATGCTTAATTGCTTCCTTTTCAATAAGTTCTGATGTGCGTTCCTTCATTTCAATAGCAGTATGGTGATCCAACTCCCCTGCTAATCTAACGCATAATACATTCCCAATCACTTCAAGATCCACTGACAAACCCATTTTTAAATCCTCCTTTTCAACTACCTAGAGAGAGATATTCTGGCTGTAAAAATCAACTTCCTGCCACTCGACAAAACTAGTGCAAAACATCAATTTTCTGCAAGGGAATTGGAAAGTGCGCACAACAAAATCTCGATTTGTTGTACGCACTAAGTGTTGAAAAAGGCTTTGACCATGATGCTGTTATAGTCTTAATCGAAACGACTGAGCAGCACAGGTTGTCCCCGAGCAACGCCAAGCAGCAACCACTAAACTGAACACCTGCCTTACGAAAAAGAAATAAGTAGTAACTTCAACACGTCGTCACCGTAGCTCGGAATTCAAGGATAAGAATTGGTGATTATTTCTTCACCTGCGTAAACATCCCTAGCGCTTTTTGATACGATTGAAACCATGTTGCTTTTTGGATATCCTCTGCGGCTACCAAGTCAGTTTTGGAAATGATCTTTCCATTCTTCTCAATCTTGATATTACCTAGCACTTGCCCTTTATGAATGGGTGCCTGAATATTCTGATTCAGCGTCATTTGCGGAGTTAGTTTCTCTGCTACTTCACCCTTCTTTGTTAAGATCGTGATATTTTCTGCAGCCTGCAGTTTCACCTTGTTTTGGTGACCTTTCTCCACATTCACTAAGGCAAGATTTTCACCCTTTTTAAATTGTTGTTTAGTTGAAAACTGATTGAAACCGTAGTCTAATAATTTTGTGACTTGGAGATTTCGAGACTTTGGATCGTCTGCACCAAAAACAACTGCCACAATTCGCATACCATCTCTAGAAGCAGTTGCCGTGAGGCAATACTTTGATTCATTTGTGAAACCCGTTTTGAGTCCATCAACACCTGGATAGAACTTCACTAACTTGTTGGTATTAACCAACCAGAATTTTTTATCAGTATTCTCTCTTAAATAAGATTCGTATGTACCTGTAAACTTTGTAATTTCTTCATGCTTTAAAAGCTCCTTGCCCATCAATGCCATATCTCTTGCAGAACTATAATGGTTTTCAACAGGTAGTCCTGTGCAGTTTTGAAAAAAAGTATTCTTTAACCCAAGTTGCTTGGCTTTTGTATTCATTTTGTCTACAAAAGCTTCCTCACTACCAGCAATCTTTTCCGCCATTGCTACAGATGCATCATTTGCTGAACCAATTGAAATCCCATAAAGCATTTGCTTAACAGTCATTGTTTCACCGGGTTCAAGAAAGATTTGTGATCCGCCCATTGATGCTGCATACTCGCTTGTTCTAACCTTGTCACTCATTTTGATTTGTTTGTGATCCAATGCTTCCATAATGAGTATCATTGTCATAATCTTTGTCATACTAGCAGGCGGAAGCTGCTCGTCTTCATTTTTTGCATAGAGTAGCGTACCAGTATCACGTTCCATCAGGACTGCAGACTTCGCATTTGGTGTGAAATCAGCACCTTGATACTCTCCCTCAGCTGCAAATACTGGTATGCAGCAATTTAATAAGAAAACACTTGTCAAGCAGATACTCAAAAGTTTTTTCATAAAAAAACTAACCTCCTAGTGACTTTGAGATTAGTTTTCACTTATTTTCGATTAATATGCATATTTTACTAATTAAATTAAAGTCAGTAGCTGCAATAGCTACATGCCATTTTTCTTAACCAATCAGTTTGTGCAGGTTACACAGTGCCATCGTTCTTAACATGTTCAGCTTTATACTTTCGCCATCCCACATAAGAAAGGGTTGCCATGATGATGCTTCCTGTTGTCGCAATCACCCACCAAATAGATGGTTCTGAGCGCACATGCTCCATTTCGCGAAATATCGCTTCCAAATCCGCTTTCAGTTTTGTGATTTCTTTATTACTATTTCTATCTGAAAAGACTTGATCGCGGTAATCATTGATAAACTTAACTTCTCGCTCCAATGCATTCGCAGTAGCACTTTTGACATCTATCTTCATTGATGGCGCAATCACTTCAAATTGATTAACCATTTGGGTGATGAGTTCATCAAACGTGTCGGTATCACTCGCTTGAATAGCCGCTTCTGCCTTGGAGAGCGTTTCTAAGATTGGTTCCCGCATCTTTGTCCAAAGTGGTGCTCCTTCTTTTTGCACTGCATCGACGGCCAAGCGAAAAGAGGTAACTTTATCTGAAGCTGAGTTTTTCTCGAAATTTTCTGAATCGAACACCTTGATTGCTTTTTGTTGTGCTGCTTGAATTTCATGTATTTCAACTTCAGTAAGTGCGTTGCGGTCTTTAGTGATATCACTAAAGTTTTTACCAAACAAGTCAAGAATATGCTGAGCATCTTCAAAACGTCCCAAAATGGTGAACTGTAAAGTTTGGTCAGCAAGATCATCTAACTTCTTGATGGAAGACGGACTGGCAGCGAGTATGCTATGTAGCACAAATAAATTGATGCAGCAAACAAGGATAATGGCAGAGAGTTTTTTCAAAATGTCCCTCCTCACGAATGATGAAAACGCTTTTCTATACATCAATGTATGAGGCGAAGGACAAGAATAGAATGAATCCACTCGCTTGAATGAAGAAAAAAACCAACACCCAGCGAACAGATTGCTATATACAGAAAATTCTTGTTTTGGTATCATAAAAAAGCGCAAAAAAAATTTCGCACTGAGGAGGTGTAATATGTTTTTTGAGAAAATAAAAGATTTCATGCTATTTTCCGGCAGAGCTAGACGAAGAGAATTCTGGGTTTACGCACTTATCTATTTTTTAATTTTCATTTTGATCATTGTGTTAGCAAATATGACAGGTGGTATCGAAACGATCACCTCTTATGTAGAAACAGAAAATGGTTTTAGTTATCGTAGTAGTACATCCTTTTTAAGCTCATCACCATTCTATTATGTCATGATGATTTTTATACTTGGTACTCTCATACCTAGCCTTGCTGTTACGGTTAGAAGATTACATGATACGGGTAGATCTGGCGCATGGTTTTTTATTAACTTCATTCCGATTATTGGAAATATTATCTTTTTGGTTTTTGTATGCTTAGATAGCCAACCTGGTGGTAATCACTATGGCCCAAATCCGAAAACCGGTGAAACCGTCATCTACAATCCACAGAACTAGCAAATCAATTAACCACAACAAGGTGACAAAAGGTCAGTTAATTTCGACTGCTCCAATACTTAGATCAATATGAAAATAAGGCTAGAACAAAAGTAGATACCAGTCTGCTTTTGTTCTAGCTACTTCTTTAAGAAAGTGGAATTGTATTTTTTCACTTGATTTCCGGGCAAGGCCTTGAGCTCTTTTGAAATAATGGCACAAAGTTAACGCCCTCTGCTTGTCTATCCTATTTCAATTCAGCTATATATTTAGCAAGTACAGTTAGGTCTTCATCTGAACCTTTATAAATTCCTGCTGGCATTTTGCCCGTGCCGTCCCTTGCGATCTTGGTAACTTCTTCAGGTGAGTGTCCAGTACCTACTAGCTTTGGTGCTGCTGGTCCACCTTGGAGCTTTTCCCCATGACAAGAAGTGCAAGTGCTTGCAGCTGCAATTACATAGCCAGGTGTTTTGGTGTCAATTTCTTGTGCTATCTTCCCTTGCTCTTTCGCTTTCTCCCAATCATGATGTGCTGCTGCATCCCAAGTCAGATAAAAGATTGCTGCAATGGCTAATAGCATGAAACTAACGGCAATTGGACGCTTGCTTGGACGCCGTTCTAGTCCACGGTCAAGAAATGGTGCTAACAGAAGAGCTGTGAAAGCAAGTCCTGGAATCACCATCGTTCCAATGACATTATATGGACCTGAGGCATATGTGAATTTTAATAATTGATATAAAAACAAGAAATACCAGTCAGGTAATGGGATATAACCTGTATCTGTTGGGTCAGCGATACGCTCTAATGGCGCTGGATGTGCTGCGATGAGTGCGAGAAAGCCAACGAGGAAGACCGCACCAACCATCCATTCTTTCAACAGAAAGTTTGGCCAAAATGCCTCTGTTTTCCCTGGATATTCACTATAATCCTTTGGAGTTGTATCGCGTTGTTCCTTTGGCTTATCAACCACTCGGGAGTCACCAACATACTTCATGCCTTTACCAGATTTCATTTGTACTCCTCCATGTCTACGTTAAAGTGGTCCAGAAATTCCTTGCTTACGAATAATGATGAAATGTAATCCCATTAAACCGATTAGGGCTGCTGGTAGGAAGAACACATGTAACGCAAAGAAACGAGAAATTGTTCTTGCACCAATAATAGTTGCATCCCCTGCTAGCAGTGATTTGACATAAGGTCCAATGACAGGCGTTGATTCTGCTATTTGCATGGTCACTTTTGTTGCATTTAGTGCTTTCATATCCCAAGGTAATAAGTATCCAGTTAATCCAAGTCCAAGCATTACAAAAAAGATTAAAACACCAACAATCCAGTTAAACTCACGTGGTTTTTTATAAGCACCTTGGAAGAATACCCGTAAAGTATGAAGAAACATCATGACAATAACTAAGCTAGCTCCCCAATGATGCATGCCACGAACAATTTGCCCATAAGCGACTTCATTTTGCAAATAGTAAACCGATTTCCAAGCATTCTCAATATCCGGAACATAATACAACGTCAAAAACATACCTGAAAGAATTTGGATCACCACTATGAAAAATGTTAATCCACCAAAACAATATACAAATGCTGAGAAATGATGCGCAGGATTCACATGCTCCGGCACCTCATGGTCAGCAATATCACGCCATAAGGGTGTTATATCTAGACGCTCATCCACCCAATCGTATAGTTTCTTGAACAAGATTGCTCCCTCCCTAAACCTTATTTGGTCTCTTTTGCCCAAGCATCAGAATGCCATCCTTTTCACCTTGTTGGAAAGTATCCAAAGCTGTTGTTGGTGGCGTTTTCGGAACATTCTTACCATTTTTCTTATAACGACCTCCATGACAGGGACAAAAGAATTCATTTGGATGATCCTTGCTGCCATTCCAGCTGACTGTGCATCCAAGATGTTTACAGGTGGGTGACAAGGCGACGATATTATCATTCTCCTTATAAACCCAAGCCGTTCTTGTCTCCTCAGTCTCATACCAACCATCAACCTGTTTCACTTTGAAATCAACTCGAGTAGGCTCTTTGGTAATATCCTCAACTTTCAAACCTGTCGACACCATGTCACTAGATGCGCTTACGTTTGTTACTGGGTCGATCGCAAGTCGCAACATCGGTGTCAATAATGCTGCGCCCATAAAGCCGCCAACACCCATTAATGTGTAATTTAAAAACTGTCTCCTCGAAATCTCTCTTTTCGTAGGATTTACGTGCAATTCTTCTTTTGTGCCCATACGAAATCCATCCTTTATTGACAAAATTCGACTAAATAAATTAAATATTAGCAATTGCAGTTTGCGTAATCATTTTATAATAAATACCTATTTACGACAAATAAAAGGGCTTGGTTTCATCCTGATTCCTGAGCAAAATATCGAATGAATTTATAATACTTTTCATCGTGTATGAAAAAATGCGCACAAAAAAAGCTAGTTATATTGCCGTGACCAAAGGTTAGCCTTTTGAGGCTAACTCTTGGGACAACAATCAACTAGCACTGCTACTATGAAACTTGGTCAGAATAAACGAGTAATTCGTTTAGTCTTTGTGAAAGGATGTAGAAACTCGTGCGATCACCATTATCAATTGCATGATCAATTTCGACTTGAAGTTTTGTCTTTTGAAAATCAATGATACTCTTTTGGATGATTGTTTCTGCTTCGAGCTGAATCATTTCTGGATCCGAAATATCCTTCGAATGAAATGGATTGCTTTCTACAACAGAAATGTATTTCTCACAGTTTTCTTTATTGTCAAATTGCAATAGGATAATAAGTTGTTTTGCCTTATTGGCGCGAATTTCATGGAATGCTTTCTCTGCGTCTAACATTTCCTGAAAGTTATTAATAAATCGAAAGGGTTCAGTTTCTACACATTTTGTTGAAATCTCCACTGCAAATGGGCAATTGTCAATATTATCAACAAATTTCACCTGATCGATTCTTTCATCACTATTTAACACATACTTTAGTATCCAAGAACATTCGCGATGTTTTAATTGATAATTTTCTAAAAAAAATCGTAAGAAATCTTTTTTCTCGTGAATGGAAACGGATGATCTCAATAAATAACGCTCCTTTTACAATTCTACCTTTCAAGCCTATCCAAAATATCCAAGTATTCCTCATTGCTAGGATCTAGCGTGCAAAGCCTGTGAAACACTTGTTTTGCAGCTGTCAAGTCGCCCATTTCCAACAGGAATGGTCCATACTCTTCTAGAAACTCGGTGTTCTCTGAAAAAATCGAATAAGCTTCACTAAAGTATTTATTTGCTAAATCATAGTCTTCTATACCTACATAAGCAGAGGCTAATAACCAATCGAACTCTGGATCGGTCTCATTTTCAGCAATTGCTGATTGTAGTAAGCTGATTACAGCCTGAAAATCGTCTTGCACAAGGCGTAATCTTGCTAGAGTTGCAATAGCTTCGATATAGCTCGGATCAATTGCTAAAGCATTTTCTAACGAAACAGCTGCTTGGATAAGCTCCTGACGTTGTATAAGCAATTGTGCAGACAATAGCCATAGTTCCTTGCTAGTACGATCGATTCCGATTCCCTTGTTTACACACGCTAATGCCTCATCAATTTGATGCATTTGCGCATGGGTTTTTGCTAAATAATAGTAGGCAGAATGGTATTCTGCGTCCTGTTGGATGACTCGGTCAAACTGTCTTTTGGCAAGCTCAAGATTTTCTGTATACAAAGCCGAAAGACCATATTGAAAGATTTGATTTACATCCAACTGATCAGCGACCTTCTCAAAGAAAGGAATTGCTTCTTCAAACTTACCTGTTGCAAATAATGATTCTGCGACTCTTCCAGCAACTGTTACGCCATTGATTTCAGGGATCGCAATCCTCTGATATTGCTTCAGCGCATCGGAATAATTCCCATGTAGAAAATAAATTTCCGCCAAAGCAAACTGGATGATTGGTTCATTTGGCAATACTTGATTTGCAAGCGTCAACTTAGCTTCGCTCACCTCATACATTTCAAAACTTTCGTAGCAATCTGCTAGCAATAGCAATGCACTAGGATACAAATCATCCTCGTTATCAATCTTTTCTAATAACAAAACCGCTCCTTCTTCATCCCCTTGTTCAATAGCAATCTCGGCAAGATTCACACGAATAATGCTTTCTTCAGGAAAACGATTCAAAAGCACTTGGTACAATTCCTTTGCCTCATCAAGGAATCCAATTTCCAGAAGCTCTTCAGCCAACGAGAAAATCTCATCCTCATTACTGCTTTTCTTTATGTGCTCAATTTCCTTTGCTACTTCTTCTAAATGCCCAGCATTTATTTGATTCATTATTTCTGCGACTTTCATCATTCACCTCATACAATCTAAACTGATATTCAACTGATATTCAATTCGAAATGGTAAAACTTAAATTACAACAGCTAAATGATGTTTTTTGAAAAATCGTGTTGAATAAAGCCACTTTTAGACAAGAATTGAGGCAAAATCCGCAAAAAAACTTGGATAGGAAATGGACACAGCATCACCATGTTGTAAATGCACTGGCTCTGCTGTAATGAGTGAGGCAACTGCTAACATCATACCAATTCGATGGTCATTCATGCTACTAACTTGCCCACCATTTAGGGGTTTTTTTCCTCTAATTATAAAGCCATCATTTGTTGCTGTTATATCTGCACCAAGCACTTGCAACATTTCCACAGTTACCGCAATCCGATCACTTTCCTTCACTCGCATTTCTGCAGCATCACGTATAATAGTAACTCCCTCAGCCTGTGTTGCGAGCAAGGCAATAACGGGTAGCTCATCAATAAGTCGTGGAATCATGTTACCCTCAATTGTTGTTGACCTTAATTCCGATGAACGGATTGTAATATCCCCAATTGGCTCGCCATGACCTGCTGATAATTGGACATCTATTTGCGCATTCATCTGACGAAGCACATCAATGATCCCAGTTCGTGTTGGATTTAACCCCACATTTTTGATTGTTAATTCACTATTTGGCGTGATAGCAGCAGCCACCAGCCAATAGACAGCAGATGATATATCGCCAGGCACCTTTAGCGCTTGACCTGTTAATTGCTGCTTACCAATTAAAGAGATTTCATGATCACTTTGGCTGATTGTTCCACCAAACTGAGTGATCATCCTTTCAGTGTGATCACGAGTTTGTGCATCTTCTACTATTTTCGTCAGCCCATTTGCTTGCAGGCCTGCTAGTAGGATTGCGGATTTAACTTGGGCACTTGCAACAGGCGTTGTATAGGATATTGCTGTTAATTCAGATCCTTGGATTGTAATCGGAACATATTTCCCATCTTGAAGACCCTTGATTTCTGCCCCCATTTGACGTAACGGTGCAACCACTCGATCCATCGGTCGCTTTGCTATTGAGGAATCCCCTGTTAAAGAGGTTGCAAACCTCGTACCCGCTACTAATCCCATCATCAAGCGAATCGTTGTTCCCGAATTGCCAACATCAAGTATCGTGCAAGGTGTACGAAGTCCGTCCCACCCTTTGCCATGGATAATCACTTCATGGTCGCCTTGTTCGATTTCTACACCAAGCTGCCTTAAACAACGTAAGGTACCTATGCAGTCCTCGCTTTGGAGAAAACCATGGATAATAGTCTTGCCTGTGGCAATGGCACCGAGCATAGCTGCGCGGTGTGAAATTGATTTATCGCCAGGCACTTCAACAGTACCGAAAAGCTTACGACCTATGAAATGAAGCTTCATATCTGCTCAACCCTATTTCGAATAAATTTACTGATCTTCGCTTCCACAAAATCTTGCTCAAGAAGTACAAGAGCTGGTTCACCAACTGCTTCTAATACAACAAAACTGATTTGTGCAGCTTTGTTTTTTTTATCTTTTTTTATGTAATGAATCAGTTCAGATACTTGCAGCTGTGTTAAATCAAATTGAAAGTATCCCAATTGACGCATCCAATTAACAAATTTCAGGTAATCAAATTGGAGAGAACTAAGTTCTTGACTCAATTGTAATGCGAATACCATTCCAAATGCGACTGCTTCACCATGTGGGATCTGCAACTCTTTTTCAATTGCGTGACCCAGTGTATGACCAAAATTCAGCACTACACGACGTCCTACTTCAGTCTCATCTTCTGCAACAATAGCAGCTTTAATTTGGATTGCCTTTGTGATATACGCTTGTTCATTTTTACGAAAATCAGAGGGCTTTTTCACTTCAGACATCAACTGCGCAAGGAATGTTTCATCAGCAATCAATGCTTCCTTAACAACTTCGGCTAAACCGGAACGCCATTCTGCTTCTGGTAACGTGTCTAGAAATGGCAAATGATAATATACCGCTTCAGGCTGATGGAAAGCCCCAATCATGTTCTTCCCCAAATCATGGTTAATCGCCACCTTGCCACCAACTGCACTATCATGCGCCAATAATGTGGTTGGCATTTGCACATAGCGGATTCCCCGCATGTAAGTTGCCGCAACAAAACCTGCCAAATCACCAATCACACCACCACCCAATGCAATGATGATATCTTGGCGACCAAGCCCCGCTTCTAGACAAGCAGTTTGGCAATGATAATAGTGCTCAATGCTTTTCGAAGATTCTCCTGCAGGTACTGTGTAGGAAATGATATACAGGCCTGCAAGCTGAAATGCAGCAACCACTTGATCCAAGTATAGTTTGCTAACATTTTCATCAGTAATCAACATAAACTTAGATTGCGGGAACTGAAGGGAAGCCTCTTTTGCAAAGCTTATAATGCCATCATTTGTGATGTGAATTGAATAGCATTTCGAAGGCGTTTCAATAGCAACCTTACTCATTAATATTCCCTCGCATATTGACGTTGTGCCGCAACGCTTGCTTTCAGTGTTTCCATTGTATCACTGTAGAACTGCTCAACAACTGCTACTGCTAATTCCCATGCAACTACGTTTTCCGCAATAACAGCAGCAGCTGGCACCGCACAAGTATCTGAGCGCTCCACAGTTGCAAGGCTTGACTCCTTTGTGTCAATATCAATCGAATGAAGTGGTTTATATAGGGTAGAGATTGGTTTCATCACAGCATGTAAGGAGATCGGCATTCCAGTCGTCATGCCGCCTTCCATGCCACCTAATTTATTAGTTTTTCTTTCGATACCCGTTTTCGATTCCCAAGTAATTTCATCTTGTACCTGACTGCCGTGAAGACGTCCCATTTCGAACCCAAGTCCAAATCCGACACCTTTGATCGCCTGAATACTCATGACCGCAGCTGCAATCTTTGCATCCAGCTTACGATCGAAGTGGACATAACTACCGATACCAACTGGCATTCCGGTAGCAATGATTTCGAATATCCCACCTAGTGTATCACCATTCTTCTTTGCTTGATCAATTGCTGCAATCATCTTTTGTTCTGCAAATGGATCAATACAGCGAACTGGTGAGTTCTCAGCTAGTGCTGCTCCCTCGACAATGTCTAACTCAACATGTGGGTCCTGTTTGATTTCTCCAATTTCTCTGACAAAGGAATAGACTTCAACACCAATTTCCTTCAGCACCTTTTGGGCAACAGCTCCAATAACAACACGCATAGTTGTTTCACGAGCTGATGCTCGTTCTAGCACATTGCGCAAATCACGATGTCCATATTTAATACCACCAGCAATATCTGCATGACCTGGTCGAGGTCTAGTAAATGCACGCTTCGCAATATCGTCTTCTGCTACAGGCTCAACCGACATGATCTTTTGCCAATTGACCCAATCTTTATTTTCTACAACCAGTGTGATTGGTGAACCTAATGTTTTGCCGTGTCTCACACCTGATGTGATTTCCACTTTGTCCGTTTCAATCTTCATTCGATTGCCACGACCATACCCCTTCTGTCTCCGTACCAATTGTAGATTGATATCCTCGACAGAAAGCATAAGCCCTGCAGGAACTCCCTCAATGATAGCTGTTAGCTTTGGTCCATGTGATTCACCAGCTGTTAAAAACCGCATTGGATATCTCTTCTTTCTTAAATGAATTTATGTATTTACATACTTAGCATAAGAATACCACAAAATCTAAAAAAACTTCCACATACCATGGAAGTCAATTTGCTTTTAGTAAATCCCGATAGCAAGTCCCATATAGGAAAATCGCAATCGAATTAATATTGTAGTTGTGTTTAGTAAGTCCAAGCATCCATATGCTTGTCAAAGCTTAGCAGCTCTTCCGGTTTAAAGAAAATACCTAGCTCTCTTTCAGCGCTTTCAACTGAATCCGAACCATGAATAATGTTCTTGCCCATATAAACCGCAAAATCCCCACGAATTGTTCCTGGCGCAGATTCAGCAGGCTTTGTTGCACCCATCATCAAGCGAGCAACATTCACAACATTATCGCCTTCCCAAGCCATTGCAAATACAGGACCGGAAGTAATAAATTCAACTAACTCACCAAAAAACGGTTTGCCAGCATGCTCACCATAGTGCTTCTCCGCCATCTCGCTTGTAATCACCATAAGCTTCGCACCAATTAGTTTGAAACCCTTCTTTTCAAAGCGAGCGACAATCTCGCCAACTAAATTGCGTTGAACACCATCAGGTTTAACCATTAAAAAAGTCTTTTCCATTTATGACACCTCATTAAAATTATTTTTGTGCCTCGCGATTTCATTATTCGTTTGCCACTTTTTTCACCAGAAAAATACTAACAGAATTAAGTTGAACATGCAAGGGCAATACGGCAAAATGTGGTTAAAACAGTGATGATGTCACTATAAAAATAATCTGAGATAATGTCACAATCCAAAAATGAAGTATGATTTGGAGATGAAGACATTAATGAGCAAAAAAAGAAGCAAGAAGAATAAGCATCATTGAATCCCTACTTGAAGGGAACATTCTGACTTGGCACAAAATTGACACGAAGCCAACTTTACACCTCGTATCATTTTCAAATATACGATTTCACAGTGATTTAATAGGTCCGCTTCCCAATGAAATTAGCAATTTCAATCAAGTTCTTCTTCTGCTTCTTCGATGGGATACGATCGAGAACAGCAAATGCGAGATTTAGGTAGCGTTGACTAAGTGCATATGATTTTTCGATTGCCCCGCTGCTTCGAATGTCTTCAATAATTTGCGCAAGAACAAGCTTGTCAGTGGTTGCATTAATTTCGACAATCCGTTTGGAAAGTGATTCATCTTGCATAGCATATAGCGTTGGTAAAGTAATATTCCCCTGCGCCAAATCACTTCCAGCTGGCTTTCCAAGCTCCTTTTCGGAAGCAGTGAAATCCAAAATATCATCAGTAATCTGGAATGACATTCCCACGTAATAACCAAATAAATAAAGATTCTGATGTACGGATGCTGGAACATTTGCTGCAATTGCACCAAGTTGACCACTGATTGCAATTAAAAGCGCTGTTTTCCTTTTGATCCTTCTGAGATAACTACGCAAACTCTGATCGAATCGATACTTATCATGGATTTGATCAATTTCACCTAGGCAGACCTCGACAATCGCTTTGGAAACTATTTGATGAGCTAATGGATTGTTTAGTTGAGAAATGAGTTGCATTGCATGAGCGAAAATATAGTCGCCAGTATAAGTTGCCACATGGTTGTCCCATTTCGCACTAATCGTTGCTACACCACGCCGCATGCTGGCGCAATCAATCACATCATCATGCGCAAGTGAGGCAGAGTGAATTAGTTCTAGTGCTGCCGCTGGATACTTCACTTTTTCGATATCATAGTCGCCAAGTTTGCCACAAAGCATACCAAATATCGGTCGGATTCGCTTCCCACCTGATTTCAAAAGATGCCCCGTTGTTTCCCGCATGAAAGCTGATTGGGAACTACTAGCCTCTTCGATTACTCTTTCAATGACCATTAAGTCCTTTTTAAATGTTGTAAAAAGCAATGGCAGCTTCATGTTTTCACCTGTGTCGATTTTCTTTAAAAATATCTTATTTCATCCCATAATGGGTCGCTGCAGCACCAAGACTATGGGGCTGATATTTCACTTGCTTAAATCCTGCTGCTTCAAACAATGATTTGAGCGTCTTCATATCAGGAAAGTCTTTAGCAGATTCCTGCAACCAAGAATACTCTTGATAGCTTTTCGCAAATAGCTTTCCGAAAGTTGGCATGACGAAACGGAAATAGAAATTAAACAACTGCTTGTAGCCAAATGTTGTTGGGTGCGAGGTTTCTAAGCAAACCGCCATTCCAGCTGGTTTGAGCACTCGGTGCATCTCCTTTAGTACAGTCAAGTAATCTGGCACATTGCGTAGACCGAAACCGATTGTGACATAATCAAATGAATTGTCTTCAAAGGGTAACTCCATTGCATTGCCATGGACAAGCTGGATGAATTCAAGTTGCTCTTTTTTAACCTTTTCCTCACCAATCGAAAGCATATTCTTACTGAAATCTAGCCCAACAACTCGACCAGTAGAACCAATCACTTTTGCGAGTGCTATCGTCCAATCTGCAGTCCCACAACATAAATCAAGAGCAGCTGCACCAATAGGAACATTCATCTTCTCCATTGTGCGATCACGCCATTTGATATGTTGCTTAAAACTGATTATAGAATTCATCTTGTCATAATTATCATATATTTTTTCAAATACACCATGTACTTTTTCTTCTTTTGATTGTTCAGTCATTGCCCGTGACCCTCTTCCAATTTCGAATCATGATTCGATATATAGCATCGAAATCTTTGTTAGCAGTGTTGTTTTAATTTTCTCTTGCAAAACAGCACGCTCATTAAGTGGTAAAGCTGGATCTTTAAGCATCAATTTATACTCATTGATCTCCTTAATCCCATTTGATAAACACTGTATCCAAGTATCGCTTTCAAGTTCAGCAAGAGTCTGATAATACAATCCACTATAATAATCACCCGACAAGATCGTTAATTGGCGCTTTAACAAATCAATTTCTTGATCAGTCTCCGCAGACAAAGTAACCTCATCATGAGTGTTCAGCGCTATTTGAATCAACATGACAGCTGTAGCATACTTCACTTTGTCATCTTTTGAAAAATCAGTTCTCTCTAGCACTTCGACCAACGCAAAAAGCATCTTCTCATCGATAACTGGTTTTTCAATATATGACGAAGCAAATGGATGATATAGCTTTTGTTGTAAAACAATTTTGATCTGTTCAATAAGTTCTTCCACTACGAATCCCCTATACTTTTGATGAAATCGTTATTCTTTAGTCAGGCTTCGTCGCCTAACTCCTTCTCTTGTTTCAAATCTCCCTCGAGAAAGCGTTGCTTTCTTCGGCTTCGCCTCTTCAAGTGATTTGAGAAACGCTAAGGTGCTGTGCAGGCGCCTCAGTAATGTTTGTTTGCGGTTGCCGTATTGCAAAATACGACGGAGCACCTAGTTATTTCATTAAGCTAAGTACTTCTTGGCGTGAGCGAGCATCCTTTGCAAATATCCCCCGCACCGCAGACGTCACGGTCTTGGCACCCGGTTTATTTACACCACGAATTGACATACACATATGCTCCGCTTCAATCACTACCATTACACCCCGTGGTTCTAATTCTTCCATCATTACGTTTGCAATGGTCGTGGTAATTCGTTCTTGGAGTTGAGGGCGTTTTGAAACAGCTTCAACAGCTCTTGCTAATTTGCTTAGCCCAGCAATTTTTCCATTCTTCGGAATATAGGCTATGTGCGCTTTTCCGTAGAACGGAACTAAGTGATGTTCACAAATCGAATAGAATGGTATATCCTTTACCATAACCAATTCCTCATGTTCTTCATCAAAAAAAGTTTGAAAATACTCTCGAGGATCTTGACCAAGTCCTTGAAATATTTCTTGATACATTTTCGCAACTCTTTTTGGTGTATCCAAAAGACCCTCTCGGGTTGGATCTTCCCCAACCGCTTCCAGAATCATTGTCACTGCTTTTTCTATTTTTGCTAAATCCATTTCTCTCATAAAAACACCCTTTATCATAGTAGCACAACTTCATGAATTTTGTTGAGTAATATGTCGTCTTCTTGCGTATTATGTAGGATCAGAATTTCAGAAATATGGTACCATCGACTCAATTTCCCAAGCAACAATTAACTGCTTCATGAAAATAAGCACGACCAACACCTTTATCCCATTCTAATTTCTAAAACAAAAAACAAAAATACGTAATCAGCAGACTACGTATTTCATATTGTTAAATTCATTAATTATTACTTCACTTCATCTTTAAGTGCTTTACCTGGTTTGAAAGCAGGAACTTTAGAAGCAGCAATTTGGATAGGTTCTTTTGTCTTAGGGTTGATACCAGTACGAGCTGCACGTTGACGAACTTCGAAAGTACCAAATCCGATTAATTGAACTTTATCGCCAGATTTCAAAGCGTTTGAAATCGCAGCAAATACTGCATCAACAGCCACAGCTGAATCCTTTTTTGTGAATTCTCCAGCTTCGGCAACTGCGTTCACCAAATCAGTTTTGTTCATGCGTTTCACCTCCTCCCGAGATATCTATGCCAATTCCTAAGAATTGTATAGGACTCGTTTCATTACTTAACAAGTTAAGCATAAATTATACTAGTATGTATAAAGATTTTTTCATGCTGTAACATGTCCAATCTCAAGTCCACTAAAAGACTATCACAAAATAAGGCACCATTCAATACGAAATTAGCGCTTTTTCTTTTTTTTTTACCATTCAAAGTAAATTTTTCTATTAAAACGCCCAAAAGGGCGGTAAAGATTGCTTTCTAAAGGGAAAATTTCGCGCTTCATAGTCTAATCAACAGTGTAGATTGATCCTTTGTAGTAGCTGCTATTATGATTCGTGCCAGTTCCGATTATGATTATCTGCTTGTCGATTCACAGAATAAATGTCATAATAACTCATCATAAATCTGTTATAGAAGTGAAGGATTGGCAATGAGTAGAGGTACGAAAAACACAATTATCTTTTTTGGTGCATTCATATCATTTATTACTATATTTGTTTTTTTTGCTCTTAAAACACCCTATTGGCCGACGTTGATGATATTATTGGTTCTTTCAGCAATCGTTGTTGTGATATTCATTTTATTTATTAGGAAAAAATTTCGAGTACAGAAGAAAATGAGCACATCTAAGAAGCGCCCGATTAGCGGTCTTTTTTTTCTGGTTGTGTATGGGGTTTTCTCCATTGCTGTTCTATATAGGACTAGTTCATACATGATGGATTTGCCTAGAGCTATTTCGGGAAATTACAAAACGATAGACTATTCAGTTGCTATTAAGGGTGATGAGGAAATAGTAAGAGAAAAAGGCGGTCGTAAGTCTTCTATATATGTTCATATTATCTTTTTGAATACAACATCCACTTTAAGTACTGAGGATCCACAAAAAGTTCTAAATAAAGTGGAACTAGAAACTTCACGTAGCATTGCTTCAAAAGTGACTATTGGTGCGCGTTACAAAATTTATTATTTGCCCGCCACCAAAATATTGATGAAAGCAGAGCCACTCAATTCAGGGGAAAATGCCAACAATTTTCACCACGATGATTGAAAATAGGGTTTTTTCGTAGACCTGAAAAAGCAAAGCATGAGAATCAACTTGCCATCAATTATTCAATTACCACAGATAACTGAATAATTAGGCGTTTACCAATTGCAAAGTCATGTTGACTTTGCAATTGGCTCTCACAGGCGAATTATTTCTTCAATCGCAGCTGCTAGATGTTTGTTGATTTCATGCTTTGCTGTCAAACTGGAATACATTTTTATGATTAGAAAATCATTAGAGAATTATTGCGATAAGTCCGCCAGAGCCCTCATTGATAATTCGTTCAAGCGTTTCCTTTAGTTTGTAGCGCGCATTTTCCGGCATCAAGCTAAGTTTCGCTTGGATTCCTTCTCGCACGATTGATGACAGGCTTCTGCCAAAGATATCTGAGCTCCAGATGCTAAGCGGATTATCTTCGAAATCCTGCATCAGGTAACGCACTAGCTCTTCACTTTGTTTTTCAGTGCCAATGATTGGAGCAAATTCAGATTCGACGTCCACTTTTATCATGTGAATCGAAGGTGCAACTGCCTTTAATCTCACTCCAAAACGTGCCCCTTGGCGAATGATTTCAGGCTCATCAAGGCTCATATCTTGCAGTGAAGGTGCTGCTACTCCATAGCCAGTCTGCTTCACCATTTTCAATGCATCGGCTACTAGATCGTATTCTGCCTTCGCTGAAGAATACTCCTGCATGATTTCAAGTAAGTGATCCTTACCACGAATTTCAACGCCAACAATTTCTTTAAGCACAGTATCGTATAGTTCCTCTGGAGCATGTAGATCCAGTTCGGCAACGCCCTGCCCCATTTCTACTGTAGCTAGCCTTGCAGCATCGATAAAGTCATACTCTTCAAAGCTTTCCACCAAGCGATTTACATCTCGAAGTCGCTTGATATCTTGAACGGATTGGCTAACAGCTTCATGAAAGTGTTGACGCAGCCAGTGATCTTCTTTTAAGACCATGATCCAATTTGGTAAATTGACATTCACTTCAAGCACTGGGAATTCATAAAGGGCTTCTCGCAATACATGAGTAACATCATCTTCACTCATAGTTTCCACATTTAGAGCAAGTACTGGGATATCATATTTCTCTTGGAGATGACTTCTTAATTTCTCTGTCTCAGGATGGAATGGGGTCACTGAATTGACAATCATTATGTATGGTTTGCCAACCTCTTTGAGTTCATTGACAACACGTTCTTCTGCCTCGACATAGTCCCTGCGATCAATTTCTCCAATCGTTCCGTCCGTTGTGACCACAACACCAATAGTGGAATGATCCAAAATCACTTTTCTTGTACCGATTTCTGCTGCTTCATGAAAAGGTATCGCTTCTTCATACCATGGAGTTTGGATCATTCGTGGTCCATTCTCATCTTCAAATCCTTTTGCTGTTGGCACTGTGTAACCTACACAATCCACAAGGCGAATACTCACCTCAAGTCCCTCACCTACATGAACTTGCACTGCTTGATTTGGCACAAACTTCGGCTCAGTCGTCATAATTGTCTTGCCAGCAGCACTCTGTGGCAGCTCGTCGATTGCTCGAATTCTTTCTGCCTCATTCGTCATGTTTGGTAAAACTAACTGCTCCATAAACTTTTTAATAAATGTTGACTTCCCTGTACGAACTGCGCCAACTACACCTAAGTAGATATCGCCACCTGTTCTTTCAGCTATGTCTCGAAAAACATTAATTTTCTCCAAGAGATTCCCCTCCTGTGTTTAGTGCCTGACGATCAGCGAAAAGTGCAAGAGGACAACAACCACTTTTACTCAAACTCGCATCAGCCGGATTCACTTTAAAACTTGGACAATTTAATCTATGATGTTGTCCTATCTAATTATTCATATAAACTAAACTTTATTTAATTGCGATGAACAAAAGGTTAGGCACATAAAAAAGCACCCAATAATGGGTACCTATTACGAAATAACATATGTGGTTTGTATCAGTTTAATACCAGAAATTATTTTCAGGTTCAATTTTTTATGAAATCCCGAAAATCACTGGTGTGATGCTAGTCATGTTTTTCAAATACTTCATACAATCTTTCTAACTCGTGCTTCGTGGTGCGCCCCATTAGCTGCTCTGTAGCTGTTTTCACATCTAAACCATTGTATAACATATCATAAAGCGCTTCGGTGATTGGCATCTCAATTTGGAACTTCTGCGAGAGCTGGTAAGCTGCTTTGGTTGTTCGAACGCCTTCAACGACCATTCCCATGTTGGCTAGCACTTCGTCTAAAGTATTTCCTTGACCAAGTTGATATCCACAACGCCAATTACGCGAGTGCACACTTGTACAAGTGACGATTAAATCACCCAAGCCTGTTAGCCCAAGGAATGTATAGGGACTTGCACCCATTTTCACACCAAGGCAGGTAATTTCAGAAAGACCTCTAGTCATCAGCGCCGCTTTAGCGTTATCACCCAGCCCTAATCCAGCAACAATACCTGCACCAATAGCAATGATGTTCTTCAAAGCCCCAGCCAATTCCACTCCAATCACATCCTGATTGGTATAGACACGAAAATAGGCATTGTTGAAGAGCTCTTGAATCATTTCGGCTGCCTCAAGGCTTTCGGAAGTAGCACAAATAGTTGTAATCATTCGCTTACTTACTTCCTCGGCGTGACTCGGACCCGAAAGCACAATGATGCTTTCCATTACTGAAGCTGGAAGATTTGCTTCGATGATCTCGGAAATCCGAAGTAGTGAATCTGGTTCTATGCCCTTACTCACATGAACAACCGGAATTGGTTTCGTCAATAATGCTTGTAGCTTCTGTGATACCTCTGGAATCGCTTTCGTTGGTACTGCGAAAACAATTGCATCAATTCCCTCGACCGCTTGCGCCAAATCTGTAGAGCCAGTTATTCCGTCAGGTAAAACAACACCTTCAGGCAGGAATTTCTTATTCGTTTTCAAATTGTTAATCTCGTTGATATCTTCTTCAACAATACCCCAAATCCGCACATCATTGCCGTTGTCAGCCAACACCATCGCCAATGCTGTCCCCCATGAACCTGAGCCCAAAACCGCTATTTTTTTCATCGCTATTCTCCTCTGCAATTTGCTTTTCATCCACTAGAACCAATGAAATTATCTCAAATCTTAGTTTCTTTCTCTTGTAAAAAATCTAATTGGTGTGCCTTCAAATCCAAAGGCTTCACGAACTCTATTTTCTAAAAATCTTTCATAAGAAAAATGCATCAACTCGGGATCATTGACAAACACGGCAAATGAAGGTGGCTTCACAGCAACTTGCGTCACATAGTAAAGCTTCAATCGCTTGCCATTATGTGTTGGTGTTGGATTTACGGCAACCGCATCACTTATTACGTCATTCAACACATTAGTCTGCACTCGTAGTGAGTGATTATTGCAAACCAAATCAATCATCGGCATTAATGTATGAATTCGCTTCTTCGTGATTGCTGATAAGAAAACAATTGGTGCATAGCTAAGGAATTGAAATTCGAAACGGATTTTTTCCTCAAACTTCTTCATTGTTTTCTCGTCTTTTTCAACAGCGTCCCATTTATTGACAACGATTACAATAGCACGACCTGCTTGATGGGCATAGCCTGCAATCTTCTTATCTTGTTCAATAATACCCGTTTCCCCATCTAGAACAACAAGGACAACATCAGAACGGTCAATTGCACTCATGGCACGCAAAACACTATATTTTTCAGTATTCTCGTAGACTTTTCCTTTTTTTCGAATACCTGCAGTATCAATAATTACATATTTATTGCCGTTATACGTGTAAGGTGAATCTACAGCATCCCTAGTTGTACCCGCAATATCACTCACAATTACTCTTTCTTCTCCAAGAATCGCATTCGCTAGGGATGATTTCCCAACATTCGGGCGACCAATAAGGCTAAATTTCACCACATCTTCGTCATATTCTTGACCTTTATGATCCGGGAAGTGCTTCACCACTTCATCTAGCAGATCACCAAGCCCAATACCATGCGTACCGGAGATCGGGAACGGTTCGCCAAAGCCTAATGAATAGAAATCATAGATTTGATCACGCATTTCAAAATTATCGATTTTATTGACCGCTAACACAATTGGTTTCTTTGATCGGAACAATATCTTTGCCACTTCTTCATCAGCACTGGAGATACCCTCCCGACCAGCTGTCATGAAAATAATCACATCTGCTTCATCAATTGCGATTTCAGCTTGATACCGAATTTGTGTTAGGAAAGGCTCATCACCAATATCGATTCCACCAGTATCAATTATGTTAAAAGTATGATTAAGCCACTCACCAGTTCCATAAATACGGTCTCTTGTCACCCCAGGTAAATCTTCTACAATTGAGATACGCTCACCAACTATACGGTTAAAAATCGTGGATTTACCCACATTTGGGTGCCCAACAATAGCAACTACTGGTCTAGACATTTGATCCACTCCTCTACATGAAAACACCTTCCAAATCACAGACTTCTTTTGTCTTTAGGAAGGTAGACTTACTCTATCATATCAAATCATAAAAAATGTCACAATATAAAGCATAAAGTTGTTGGCGATTTTACAAAAAAATATTAGAGTTTTCGTGTGAAGTTGTTGGAGTTTTTGCATAAAGTTGTTGGAATTTTCGCATAAAAATGTTGAGGTTTTCGCATAAAACCGTTGGCGAATTTCCATAAAACTGTCGTCTATTTGTGGTAATATTACCAAAATTAATTTGTGAAAACAGCACAACTAATTAAAGGGTTGCTTTTCATGTGACCACGAATCAATTTATTCAGCTGAATTATTTCCCGGAAAATAATTCTTCGCTATAATCCACCAGAATCGAGATTAGTGTCTGACAATTACATAGATGTCCTCAGACAATTTATGCGCTATTCCATCCAATATCGCTTCAAGATTAGCTGCTAGCATATCCATTTCTTCCACCGTATCGCAGCGGAAAAACGATAGTGCTGAAATTTCTCTCGTAGCCGAAGTGGTTAGTGCAGCCAACACTACATTTTCAAAAGTCATTGTAATCCTCACAATTTCAATTTATTTCTTTGGTACTTTAATTGCATTTTCTAGAATTGGTACTGCGCCAATTACTTGAATGGCTTTCTCTACATCACGAATTTGTGGCAATAACAATGCGCCAACCCTTCCTGATGCTAAATCTCGCTTAATTAGTGGGGTTAGACTGGGTGTTCCTGTATCCCGATAGATGCCAAGAGAAGTAGCAGCATCATGCAGAATCGCTTGCCTTTGCCCTAGATTCGCCAAATTATTGCGGATATTGAAGTTTTTCGGGGTTAGGATAAAACCCATTCCATACTCCATAATCTCCTTTTGACGATCTGGATGACCAATATTCATTATATAAATATTGTCGATGTAAAGCCCTGCTCCTTCAAAACGCAGTTCTTGATAAGAAATATCACATATATCTCTCAGCTTTTTTCCACTCATCAGTACCCTACAAATTATAAAAGAAAGAACTACAACACACACAGTAATCGCCCAGTTTTGATAGAGATATGCGGAAGTCGCAATCAATGATGTAAGGATTACTAAATAATTTCGGCTTTCAAAGGCAATCGCAATGCCCTCGATATAAGTTTTACCACGCGAAACAAGCTCAAAGCTATCGAGCTCGGACAGTGTATTTCGCTCCATATTGCGTACATCTCTAAATTGTGAAGCTGCAACAGTTAGAAATGTTATTGCGGTATAATTCTTATCCAAAATAGCTGGGATGAAAATCGCACCCAAACCAGCAGCGATAAATCCCAACGCAATATGAACAATCTTCCCATGTAGATATGTTGGATACTGCCGATAATCAGTTCGCATCATATAGAGTCGTGACAATGTTCCGATGGCAATACCGAATAGAATAGCCTGTGCATACAATCCCATTTAAATGAGTTCCTTTGATTAGGTGCTGAGAAAGGCGTTTAGCCATGGCACAACTGGACTGGGCACCGCCTGCAGTAGGCTTGCGTAGCAAACCTGCCAGGTGGTACGGAAAGTTGGTGAATGGCTGCCTTTCGAAGCCCGATTTGAATTAGGTGCTGAAGACGCCTGCTTAACTCCCTAGCGTTTCTCAAATCACTCGATGAGGCGGAGCCGTAGAAAGCTTTGCTTTCTCGAGAGAGATTTGAAACAAGCGTAGGAGTTAGGCGTCGAAGC
>JAVBKB010000049.1:0-18179 GCA_031554275.1 Caryophanales bacterium
AAATATATTGGCTTTGTTTCAAAGGTTGAAACACAAAAGCTACCGTTTATTTCAACTTGGATTGCAATAATTGGTAGCATATTTATGAATCGAAATGACCGTCGTGCGGCTGTTCAATCACTTAAAGAGGGCATTGAGAAAGTGAAAGCAGGGCAGTCTTTTGTTATTTTTCCTGAAGGTACGAGAAATCGTGGTGGGAAATTGGTAGAATTCAAGGCAGGTGCTTTAAGACTAGCAAAAGATGGTTTAGCACCGATCGTTCCTGTGGTCATAGAAGGTACTGCTGATATTTTTGAAAAGAACAATCGTTTGATTAAACCTTCGCATGTTTTCATCAAGTTTCTACCAGCTATTTCAAATGAAGAACTGCAGCAGAAAGACATGGTGCAGCTTGCAGGTGAGCTCTATGAAACAATTGATAGAGAACGAGAACAATTGAGAGCTCTAAACTAACAGCTGATCCAATCGCATTATTTTCTGATATTCAACGGAATAATGAATTCTTGTAACGACATAATTACTTCTATTAAGACAAAATTGTGAAATATAAAAAATTGTATTTTAATTTTCGCCAAAAGGCACTATAATATATTTATACAACATATAAAGGAGGGCTGCACAATGCCTGCTAATATTGGAGTTCCAGGGTTAATATTAATCGTGATTTTAGCCTTAATCATATTCGGACCAAAGAAACTGCCTGAAATGGGTCGAGCATTTGGACAAACGTTGAAAGAGTTTAAGAAATCCACCAAAGACTTAACAAGCGATGTTATGGATGAAATTGACTCTGCAAAAGAAGAAATCAAAAAAGACACTACGGTAATAAAATAATTTTTTTCAAAAGAAGGTGTGAGAGAGATCTTGCACCTTATTAAAATTTATATTTGACAGGATTTTTATATCTTTGAAAGTAGGAAGTTATTTTGGAAGATAAAAATTTAAACGTTTTAGATCATTTAGATGAGTTGAGAAAAAGACTAATTTACTCTGCGATCGCCTTTTTTGTTTTCTTTGGTTTGTCCTTCTTTTTCATTTTGGACATTTATGACTTTCTAACGAAGGACATATATCCAGACGAACTGCAAATTTTGGCGCCAAGTGATACGATTTGGGTATATTTCATGATTGCATCTGTTGTCGCATTGGCTGCATTGATACCCTTTGTTGCTTTTCAACTATGGTTATTTGTACGGCCTGCTTTAAAGAGACATGAAGTGAAAGCAGCTCTAGGTTATATACCTGCACTATTTGTTCTTTTTGCGGGTGGAATAATATTTGGTTATTTCATCATCTACCCGATCATACTTGATTTCTTGATGAGTCTTGGTGAAGGACGATTTGCAATCAACTATGAAGCAATCTCATACTTTAAATTCATACTTAATATGACAATACCATTTGGAGTTCTTTTTGAAATGCCAGTTGTCATGATGTTTTTAACGACTATAGGTATTCTGAATCCCTATGCGATCGTGAAAATCAGGAAATATGTTTACTTTGTTCTAATTATCATCGGAGTTATGATTTCTCCACCAGACTTCATGTCAGATTTCATCACTTCTGTCCCGCTTCTGGTTTTATTTGAAATTTCGATTGTTTTCTCGAAGTTTGTTTATAAACGTAAACAAAAGCGTGAAGGAGACAAACGAGATGAAAATGGGGATTTTATCTTAGACGAATAGTGAAATAAGGCGAATTTGTGTCTAAAAATGCGATTTTTTTCGAAAAATTGTAACATTTTTAACTGATAAATCGCCTTTTTCGATGTATTCTTAATAGTGTAATAAAAAATAGGCACGGAAGCTCGGTGGGATATCTAAATAAAGTCTTTTAAAAGCTTTTCTCACCTTGCAACCAATTCTTGTTTTAGTATTTATTTATTCCTTATACAACATAGATAGCCTATTCACAAGATGTACGTCAAAATGATATTGGAGGGATTTTTCGAAATGGCTCAACAACAAACAGTATACCAATCTATGGCCGAAAGAGGCGTAAAGCGACGTGACTTTTTGAAAATGTGTACAGCTCTTGCTGCAACAATGGGGCTCGACTTTACGCAAACAGATAAAGTTGTAAACGCAATGGAGAACCAACCAAAGCTTCCGGTAATCTGGTTGCAATTTCAAGACTGCACGGGATGTTCAGAATCTTTCATTCGTTCAACACATCCATCAACGCAAAATGTTGTTCTTGATTTGATTTCTTTAGAATATTCTGAGGTTTTATCAGCGGCTTCTGGCTTCGCAGTAGAGAAAGCAATGGAAGATGTTATGACCACCTACTCAGGAAAGTATCTTTTATGTGTGGAAGGTAGTATTCCAAAGTTAAATGAGTATTGCATGGTAGCTGGTAAAGGTGCTAAGGATACTTTTGAACATGTAGCAAAAAATGCTCAGGCAGTTATTGCATATGGTTCATGTGCTGCTTGGGGAGGAATTGCTGGTGCGAAACCAAACCCAACAAATGCTAGACCAGTCACAGATTTTGATACTGGCAATACACCTGTAATGATTGTCCCTGGATGTCCACCGATTTCTGAAGTTATGACTGGAGTAGTAGGTCATTACTTAACTTTTGGTGCATTACCAGAGCTTGATTCATTTGGTAGACCGAAAGCTTTTTACAAACATCGTATCCATGATAAGTGTAATCGTCGTGCATACTTCGATGCAGGACTTTTTGTCGAGGATTTTGATGATGATGCTTCAAAGAATGGTTATTGTTTATATAAAGTGGGCTGTAAAGGACCAACAACTTACGCTTCATGTATGGAAATGAGATGGAATGGCGGAACATCTAACCCAATTCTATCAGGAAACCCTTGTATTGGTTGTACTGAAGATGGATTTTGGGATAATGCACCATTCTATACTCGTTTAGCTAAAATCCCTGGCACTCAAACAACAGTTAACCCAGATAAGATCGGTGGCGCTATTGCTGCTGTTGCTGCTGTGGGAGTTGTTGCACATGGTGTTGGAACAGTTGTGAAAAATAAGATGGATAACAAAAAGAATCCTTCGCACGACTAATTTTTGAATAAAAGATTACTATTTTACAATGATATTATAATGGAGGAAAGAAAATGGCAGAAAGATTAGTAGTCGACCCGATTACACGTATTGAAGGTCATTTACGAGTTGAGGTTGAGATTGACGAAAATAATAAAATTAAAGAAGCGTACAGCTCAGGTACTGCAGTTCGTGGAATTGTACTAATTGGGCACGACCGCGACCCTAGTGATGTATGGGCATTTGTTCAACGAATTTGTGGTGTATGTACTACAACACATGCACTTGCATCTATTCGTTCAGTTGAACACGCGCTAGGCATTGAGGTGCCTCTAGCTGGACATATCGTCCGTAATATTATTCATGGAACACTTATGATGCATGACCATGTTGTGCATTTCTACCATTTACACGCACTCGATTGGGTAGACGTTGTTGATGCTCTTAATGCTGACCCAGCTGCAACTTCTCAATTGGCACAAACAATTTCTCCACATTGGCCGAAGTCTTCACCTGGGTATTTTAAAGATATCCAAGATAAAGTGAAGAAATTAGTTGATTCTAAACAATTAGGAATTTTCGCAAATGGTTATTGGGGTCATGAGGCATACAATTTACCTCCAGAAGCAAATCTAATGGCAGTTGCTCATTACCTAGAAGCATTAGAATGGCAGAAGGAAATTGTTAAGGTTCATACAATTCTTGGTGGGAAAAACCCACATCCACATTATCTTGTGGGTGGGATGGCAACTCCACTAGATCCTAATAGTGATAATGCAATAAATATCGAAAAACTAATGCATATTAAAGAGATTATTGACCGTGCACATGATTTCGTAAATCAAGTCTATGTTCCTGATCTTATAGCGATTGCTGGTTTCTATAAAGATACTGCTGCTTATGGTGGCGGAATTCAAAACTATCTGTCACTTGGTGATTATTCGCCAACAGATCATAACAAACCTGATACCTATCGTTTCCCTCGTGGTGCGATCCTAAATGGTGAGCTTGGGAATCTAATGGATGTTGATCTTGAAAACAAAGATGAGATCCAAGAATTCGTTGATCGTTCATGGTATACCTATGATGGTAAAGATGGTGGAGAAGGTAAACATCCTTATGATGGAGAAACTACTTTCAACTATACTGGTCCTAAAGAAGAGTACAAAAATCTAGATGTTGATAAGAAATATTCTTGGATCAAAGCTCCTAAGTGGAAAGGTAACTTCATGGAAGTTGGTCCGCTAGCTCGTATGGTCGTTGGATACGCTTCTGGTAAGAAAGAATTTAAAGATGCAATTGATGGAACTGTAGAAAAACTTGGTATCAAGATTACAGATCTGTTCTCTGTATTAGGAAGAACTGCTGCACGTGGGTTAGAAACTCAGCTTGTTGCTGATTGGACAAAAGAAGATATGGCTTCACTAATTGGAGCTGTGAAAAATGGTAACACGACAACATTTAACGGTGCTAAATGGGATCCATCAACATGGCCGAAATCAGCTAATGGTGTTGGCTATTGCGAAGCACCTCGTGGCTTCTTAAGCCATTGGATTGTCATCGAAGATGGAAAGACCGCAAACTACCAGGCAGTTGTTCCAACAACCTGGAACGCAGCACCAAAAGATGGTAAGAAAGTTGCACCATATGAAGCATCATTAATGGGTACTCCAGTAGTAGATAAAGAAAAACCACTGGAAATAATTCGCGTGATCCACTCATTTGATCCATGTCTTGCATGTGCTGTACATTTAACTGATTTAGAAAATCAAGAAACTACTGAAATCAAAATTGGTTAATGACCTTTGTGTAAAGGAAGGTGAAAGCCTTTCTTTACATCTCGATTATAGGGTAGGAGGGGAAAAATAAATGGCAGCTTCAAAAAATGCAGCTGTAGTTGAAGAAACTGTTGTTGATGTGCCAGTTAAGAAGAAGACTGGAAAAGACAGCGGTGTCGAAAACTATGAGTTTTCATATAAAGAAAGCAAAGAAGCAAAGTCAATTGACCTTGGACATGGTCGTACAAAAATCCT
Organism: Caryophanales bacterium; assembly: GCA_031554275.1. Classification (GTDB taxonomy): domain Bacteria; phylum Bacillota; class Bacilli; order JARBTR01; family JARBTR01; genus JAVBKB01. Next base: position 5,048 of record JAVBKB010000049.1, read on the forward strand.
AGTTTGGCAGCTTCCAGTTCGACTTTGGCATTGGTTAAATGCTTTGAGTATCGTGTTGTTGATGGTTACTGGACTTTATATTGGTAACCCGATTTTTTCACCAGTTGAAAATGGAAATGCTGATCAATTCGTTATGGGCTGGGCAAGAATTATTCACTTTGTTTCTGCATTTGTATTTATGATTGGACTTTTGGTTCGTATATATTGGGCATTTGTAGGTAATAAATATACAAGGTTTAGCATATTGAGAAAAGGTTTTTGGAGTGGATTATGGGAAACTATCAAGTTCTACCTATTCCTTCCTAACAAAAAACCACATTACATCGGACATAATCCTTTGGCACAATTAGCTTATTGGGTAATTTTCGGAGGATGTTCAATTCTTTTGAGCTTAACAGGTTTGTTCTTATTCACAGAGCCGCAAAGAGGTTCAGTACTTGAATCAATGTTTTCATGGATTGGCTGGTTGTTTGGCGGTAGTTTCACTACTCGTTCGATTCATCACTGGGCAGCTTGGGGAGTCGTTGTATTCGTAGTACTTCATATCTACTTGGCAATTCGTGAAGACTATCTTGCAAGAAACGGCACGATGTCATCCATCTTCTCTGGATACAAAATTGATAAGAAAAAAAATCAAAAAGGTGAAACTAATGCAAAAAAAACCAAGTAAAATAACAATACTTGGGATAGGCAATATTTTATACTCAGACGAGGGGATAGGTGTATACTGTATCCCCTTTCTTGAAGAGATATATGCCGATTGCGAAGACGTCGATGTCGTATATGGTGCAACTGATGGTATGATGTTGCTTGCTACGGTTGAAGATGCTGAGAAATTACTGATCATAGATGCAATTAATGCTGCAGCTGAACCTGGAACAATTATTCATCTTCAAGGAGACGAAGTTCCTAAGTATGTCGGTGTGAAAATGTCTATCCATCAGTTAGGTTTCTCTGAAGTGCTAGTAGCAGCTAATTTTCGTGAGCAATATCCTGAGCAAATTGTAATGATTGGTATGCAACCTTTTTCCTTAGAGCTTCATGCAGATGTGACAGAGCAAGGAAAAGAAGTTGCAAAGCAATTAATATTAGAAGTTAGGAAACAGGTTGATGAGTGGAGACAAAATCAATAGAAGTGAATTTCTGAAAGAAATGAAGAAAAGCTTTTCTGAGACAATGAAGGGCATTTCAGCGCCGTTTGTAGAGGACAAAGCCGAACAAATAGACGATGCTGCTTCTATTCTTTTAGGCAAAAAAAAATTCGAGCTTCCAGATTATCTTGAGCTTCGTGCACAAAGTAAAGTGGATGGACAAGAGGAATTGCTTGAGCATTCGCCCAATTTGAGGTCTAAACCAATTGTTAAAGATGTGTTTCTTAATGAAAATTCGTTTTATCTTGTTATCAAAGATCATTTGCCTAGGGCTATTAAGAAACAATGTCCCACATGCAAAAATATCTTGATGATTACAGCTTTTGATCAAAAATGTAAATGTTTTTTTTGCGATAAATCACTTTCAATTGAATCTTTTGAGGGTGATTTGTCTATAACTGAATTAGAATTAATACAACGAGATGGCAAATGGTTTGTTCTCATTTAATTGGGACTTATCCTAATTGTCGTTAGTAATGCAACTTGAAACTCGCTAAGATTCCCAAAAACGTCGTCATAATTTCCTAGGATAGTCCCGCTATCCGTCGTAAATTATTCCTCGTCTTTGAAAATTTTATCGAGTTTTAAGTTGCATTTCTAACGACAATTGGGATTACTCGCTGCCTTCTGTTGTCTAGATGGTGATAAGATGCATGAAATGGCTTTAATGGGTGATATTATTCAGCTTGTATGGGATGACGCTCAAAAGAAAGAGTTTTCTACAATTAATAAGATTGATCTTTTGGTTGGTGTTTTGAGCCAAGCGATGCCAGATGCGCTAGATATGGCATTCTTAGTGTATAAAGAACAGCATCCTAATATTTTATCTAAAGAAGCTGTTCTTGAGATTGAGATTGAAGAGGCAGTTGCTAAGTGCGTGATTTGTGAGCATGAGTATATACCTGATCAAAGGATAACAATTTGCCCAGGGTGTGGCGTTCCATCAGGTAATTTATTGAAAGGCGAATCTTTTCAAGTGATTTCGTATGAAGGGAGTTAAGTAGATGAAGATAGAATTGCGAACTGATGTGTTAACGAACAACAATGTTGCGGCTGATTACAATCGTGATTTGTTTACGAAAACCAAGACCCTTGTAATCAATTTAATGAGCTCTCCTGGAGCTGGAAAGACGACCCTATTAGTTGAAACAATCAAATGTCTAGCAGCAGATTATAAGATTGCAGTAATTGAAGGCGACCTTGCAACTAGCAGAGACGCTGATCGCATTAGAGAAACTGGCGCACAAGCTGTGCAAATCAATACACATGGTGGCTGTCACTTGGATGCAAGAATGGTTGCGGCTGTGTTACCAGAGTTTAACTTTGAAGAAATTGATATTTTGTTCATTGAAAATGTTGGCAACCTCGTTTGCCCATCAGGATACGATTTGGGGCAAACACATAAGGTAGCGGTACTGAGTGTGCCTGAGGGAAATGACAAAATCCCTAAATATCCAACAATGTTTATGAGAACAGAACTTGTTTTAATAAATAAAATTGACATTCTACCATTTGTAGATTTTAGTATCCAAGAGGCGGAAACAGATCTTCAAGCAATTAATGCGAATTCCTAAATCCTTTCACTTTCTGCAAGGACTGGTGAAGGTATTGAACAATGGATTTCATGGATAAGGGATGCATATAAGAAATGTCTGTAGCGATTCACGTATCGGTAAATGGTAGAGTTCAAGGTGTTGGGTTTCGTCCTTTCATTTTTGCTTTGGCTGATCAATATCATATTCTTGGAACAGTTCAAAACAATATGGATGGTGTCAAAATTCATGCGGAAAGTACTGACGAAAGTATCCTAGACTCCTTTGTGAATGATATAAAAACAAAGGCGCCTAGGCTTTCGAAAATTTCTGAGATTTATCATCAAGCAGTACCGTTTCAGGGGTTTCAAGAGTTTTTGATTATTCCAAGTGATCCGACTGGAAATTCTTCACTGGTTATTCCCATAGATGCTGCAGTTTGTGATGACTGCCTTTCTGAAATGAATGACCCAAATAATTTCCGGTTTCAATACCCCTTCATTAACTGTACACAATGTGGTCCTAGATATACCATCATAGATCGCTTGCCATATGATAGACCTGTGACTTCTATGCACAGTTTTCCGATGTGCGATGACTGTGCGAAGGAATATCTTGATCCAATGAATCGGCGTCACCATGCACAACCAATTGCTTGCCCAAAATGTGGTCCGCGATTAACGCTGATAGATATCACTGGACAATCAGTTCCGGGGGATCCGGTTGCTGAAACCAGAAGGCTTATTCAAGCGGGGAAGATTGTTGCTATCAAAGGGTTAGGTGGATATCATTTATGTTGTGATGCTACAAATGATGATGCAGTTACCTGTTTGCGGGAACGAAAGGATCGCCCTAAGCGACCACTTGCCATCATGGCATCTTCTGTGAAGACCGCCAAGCTAATTGCCTGGATGAATTCATTTGAAGAATCCATATTCTCTTCACCTGAATCACCTATCATTCTGTTAGAAATAAATGTAGAGGGAATTGCAGCGATTTCACCAATTGTTGCCCCTGATATGAACAAGATTGGTATCATGTTACCATACACTCCATTACATCATTTGCTACTTGACGATCAGGAGCTACCCTTTATAGTGGCTACTAGCGCAAACCCTTCCGGTTTGCCAATACTCTATGAGGATTCTAAGGCAACAGATTATCTTTCTAGCATTGCTGACTACATTCTTTTGCATAATCGAGAAATTTTGCACCCAATTGATGATTCCGTTGTCGAATGTAATGAATATGACATTTCGATTATTCGACGGTCACGTGGGTTTGCACCTGATCCGATTTCTGCTTCAATTAATGTAGATGGAATGGTGGCGTTTGGTGGGCAGATGAAAAACACTTTTGCCATTGGTCGTGAAAAGCAAATCATTATTGGACCTCATATTGGTGAGATGAACCATCTTGAGATGGAAGAGCATTTTTCAAAAGAATTAAATCATTTACTAACGTGGACGAACATTGAGAAGAAAATAGCCGTCATTGACATGCATCCACTCTATGCAACTAGAAATATTGCGAAGAGTTATCGGTTTAACCAAGTTATAGAAGTGCAGCATCATCATGCGCATATGGCTGGTTGTATGGAAGAGAATCAAATTGATGAAGATTGCTATGGAATTATTCTTGATGGTACTGGTTATGGATTAGACGGTAAGATTTGGGGTTTCGAGATTTTTGAAGGAAACAAACAAACATTCAGTCGAATCGCTCATTTAGCTTACTCACCATTACCAGGAGGTGATAAAGCCATTCAAGAACCATGGCGAAACGCTACTGGACTGTTAATTAGTATGTTTTCAGATAATGGTGTGTCCATTGCCAAGCAACTATTTCCGTCCAAAATGAAACAGATTGAGATTATAAATGAAATGATTAAACAAGGTGTTAATTCACCCTTAGCTGGCACTTGTGGCAGGCTTTATGATGCAGTTGCTGCGATTCTTGGCTTTTGCGAAATAAGCACATACGATGGCGAGGCTGCAATTCATCTTTCTGAAAATGCAGTTGATTCTGGTAGTGCATACCCGTTTGAATGGCGTAACAATGAGCTCTGTCTTCAAGAAATGATCATGGAAATAATACTTGATAAAGAACAGGGAGTGCCCACCACTTTAATTGCAGGTAAATTCCAACGAACTATCGTTACTGCAATTGTGGATAAAATGGCGCAGCTTCTTCCGAAAAAGGTAGTTTTATCCGGGGGTAGTTTCCATAATCAATTTCTACTAAATCAAGTTAAAATAGAGTTAAAGAAACTAAAGTTTGATGTTTTTCACCATTCTCAAGTTCCGACTGGAGATGGCGGGTTGGCTTTCGGACAGATGATTGTCGCTGCAAGTCAACTACAATAGATTGGGGGAGTAGACATGTGTGTAGGAGTTCCAGCAAAGGTATTGGAGAGAGATGAGTACCAAGCAACAGTTGATGTGATGGGTTCGCAAATGAAGGTAGGGATTATCTTTGTTGATGAAGTAAAAGTTGGTGACTATGTTATCGTTCATGCTGGGCAGGCAATGTCAATTATCGATGAGCAACATGCTTTAGATAGTTTGGAAACTTGGAATGATATTGTTGATGCTAGAGAAAAAGGCTTACCTGTGCCTGTTGCCGACAATAATCCAGTAGTTAACCGACCATAGTTTACAAATTTACTATACGGAGGATAAATTGAATGATAGATACATTGCATAAAATGTCTGATGCGAAACTTTCGCTTGAACTTTTAAATAAGGTAAAAGAAGTTTCAACACGTTTTCATGAAAAATTTGGACGAAATCCAATTCTAATGGAGGTGTGTGGTTCGCATACACAAGCATTTGCCAAATCAGGTGTTAAATCTGCAATTAAGGATTACGTTCAATTAATCTCGGGACCTGGTTGCCCAGTTTGTGTAACTGATCAAACTTCAATTGATGCGATGATTGCACTTTCGAACAAGGAAAATGTGATTATTTGTACTTTTGGCGACATGATGCGCGTGCCTGGTAGCACAAACACACTGATGGAAGCCAAATCCCATGGCAAGGATATTCGGATCGTATATAGCCCAATTGATGCTGTAGCGATTGCCAAAGAGAATCCTGATAAGGAAGTTGTTTTTTTGGGGATTGGATTTGAAACGACTATCCCACTTTTGGGTGCTTCTGTGAAAGCAGCTACCGCACAAGATGTGAGTAACTATTCGATCTGGATGAATACAAAGTTGCTAGAGCCTATTTTGCGATATTTATTGGAGTTAGGTGAAGTTCAACTAGATGCTTTTGTATTACCTGGGCATGTTTCCATTGTTACTGGGGCAGACTTTTATCAGTTCCTTAAAGACGAATATTCGATTTCAGGTATTATTAGTGGATTTGAGTCTGTAGAATTGTTAGGCGGCTTATATCGAATAATAGAATTGGCGCTAGAGCAGAAGGCCGAGATTGTCAATGATTATCCTTTTGTTGTGACCCAGGAAGGAAATCTAGTAGCACAGTCATTAATGGCAGAATACTTTGAGGTTGTCGATGAACCTTGGCGTGGTATGGGTGTTCTACCAATGAGTGGTATGGATTTTAAACCTGTATATGATCGGTATAATGCGAAGAAAAAGTTCGAAGTTGTGATTCCTGAGGCGAAAAAGACAAAATGTAAGTGTGGAGAGATTATCAGAGGTGTGATTGAGCCACCTGATTGTCCACTCTATGGTAAAGCATGTAAACCAATCAATCCAATTGGACCTTGTATGGTTTCCTCAGAAGGAAGCTGTGCTGCTTACTATAATTTCATGCGAGAAGTGTAGGTTGGTTAAAAGGCTTTGTAAACAGATTTTCGAATGGACCTTTTTCAGATGTTTTAGATAAGGAGATATTTCATGGATAAAGTGATTACGATGGCACATGGTGATGGTGGCGAGCAATCGCATGCCCTCATTCAAGAAGTATTTGTTAAACCATTTTCAAGTGGAGATGAAGCAATTTTTGATGCAGCAACATTACCATGGACTGCTAGTGAGATTGTGATTTCGACTGACTCATTTGTTGTTAAACCTGTCTTTTTTCCTGGCGGGAATATTGGTAAATTAGCGGTAACCGGTACGTTGAATGACATTTCTGTAAGTGGCGCAAAACCGCTCTACTTAACATGCGGCTTTGTTATTGAAGAGGGCTTTCCGATAGAACAATTGAAGCAAATAGTTCAATCAATGAAAGCTGAAGCAGACAAATTTGGTGTCAAAATTGTTGCCGGGGACACGAAGGTAGTCGAAAGAGGAAGTGCTGATGGTATTTTCATCAATACAACTGGTGTTGGAATGTATACACACAAACGACCAAACCCGCGAGAGATTACTGTAGGTGATGCTGTTCTTATCAATGGAACAATTGGTGATCATGGAATTGCGATTGTTTCTGCAAGAGGTGAGTTAGGTATTTCTTCTTCAGTTGAAAGTGATTGTGCAGTACTATCGGATATGATTGATAAGCTTCAAACAGAAATTACTTCAATCAAAATCATGCGAGACCCAACTCGGGGTGGATTGGCAACTTCACTTGTTGAAATTGCAGAAGATTTTAATTGTAGAATCGTTCTACAGGAGCACGAAGTGCCTATCCGAGATGATGTTCATGGCGCATGCGACATCGTTGGCTTTGATCCAATGTATCTTGCGAATGAGGGTAAAGTTATCGTGATCGTCGGAAAAGAAGATGCCGATAAAGCAATTGAAATCATGAAGACTTTTGCAGCAGGTCAGAGTGCCAAGAAGATTGGTGAAGTAACTGAACTAAGCAAAGGACAATTGCTTGTTGAAACACCCCTTGGCGCTAAAAGAAGATTGTCGCGTTTAGCAGGAGTCATGCTACCACGCATTTGTTAATTACTTTACTAATTTTTAAAAAAATACAAATAATACGAATTACAGATGTTAGTAAATGGAACATCTGTTTTCATTATAAAAATGGCTTGTGGTCTGGATTTGCTAGTGTGTATAATGTAGTTAGAATAACGAGATGAGGTTGCTTAATGATAAAAATTGTTACAGACTCAACACTTGATTTAGATCATGATTTTTTGAAAGAATTGGATGTCACTGTTGTGCCATTATTGGTAACCGTTAAGGGTACTACCTATCGTGATGGCGTTGACATTACAAATTCTGAATTCATGAATATTATGGCTCAATCAGATGAACTTCCGAAAAGTTCTCAACCACCTATTGGTCAATTCTTGGAAACATTTAATGCACTCGGTGCGGATGGCAGTGAAGTTTTGTCCATTAATTTAACCGACCGAATGAGTGGTACATATCAGTCTGCTTGCGCTGCTGCTAACATGTCTGATGCAAAAGTGACAGTGCATAATTCAAGTTACATTTCACAAGCACTTGGTTTTCAGGTGAAAGAGGCAGTTTCACTTGCCAAAAAAGGGTTAAAAATCGATGCAATTATTGAACGTTTAGAGCAAGTTCGTAAGAATACTTCTTTGTATATTGTTGTTGATAAATTAGAAAACCTTGCAAAAGGTGGTCGTATTGGTAAAGGTGCTGCATTTATTGGATCACTCCTGAATATTAAACCAATTGCCTCATTAGAAAACGGCGAGTATACACCAGTTGCAAAAGTAAGAAACTATAGTCAAGTGATTAAGTTTCTAGCAGCAAGATTCGCAGAGGAAGTGAAAGGGAAAACCATTAAATATGTGGGTATTTCACATGCTGATGGATTAGAGCATGCACACAGTTTATGCGAAGCTGTTAAGGATATCATTAGTAAAGATCGTATCAATATCTTTCCAACAACTTCTGTAATTAGCACGCATACTGGTCCTGGTGCAATCGCTTTTATGTATATGGCAGAGTAGAATATTACAATAAATTATCATGCTGATATTTGAAAATGGCTTTAGAATTTGCTGTTTTCAAAATGTCAGCATTTTTGTTATGATGAAGTTATTCTTAGAGCATAATGACGTAGTGGTTTGCTTTTACTACTACAAACTGTACTTTTCCTTTAGCTCTGTTTAATCTAGAGTCAGGATAAGGCAAGCTTAATTGAAAATACTGGGTTTATTGAATCAAAATAGACATAGGATAATTTGAAAAGGATGTTCAACATGTATTTCGATCTTCATGAAACTGCATTAGAGCGAATAAATGGCATTGATACAAAAGCATTTCAAGTAGCAAGAGTTCTCAGTTGCTATCGTAATATTTATAAGATCAAAACTGAAACAAGTGAACAATTGGCAAAGCTTTCAGGAAAGATGTCCTACCAAATTGATAGGGAAGAGGATTTACCAGCTGTTGGCGACTATGTGTTGGTGACCCAAACCAATTGTGAAGATGATGCAATCATTCATGAGATTCTGCCAAGAAAAAGTAAACTTTCTCGCGCAAAAGCAGGTACTGCATTTGGGGAACAACTCATCGCAGCGAATGTCGATTACTGCATTATTGTGATGGCACTGAATGATGATTTCAATATTCGGAGGTTGGAACGATATATTGTTGCAATCTGGGAGAGCGGTGCTGCGCCAATCATTTTGTTAAATAAAGAAGACCTTTGCTTGGATCTCGCTGAAAAGGTTTCAGCAGCAGAGCAGGTTGCATTTGGAGTGCCAATTATCACAACTAACGCAACAGACCGTGACAAAATGCAACAATTTGCTGCTTCATTAGAACCCAACAAAACCTACGTTTTAGTGGGTTCATCTGGCGTGGGGAAATCAACCATCACAAACTACATCTTAGGAAGAGAAGCACAAACAACTCGTGAAACGAGAGAAGGAGATGGAAAAGGAAAACACACGACAACAACACGAGATTTATTCTATACGGAAAATGGAGTCTGCTTAATTGATACGCCAGGAATGAGAGAGTTTGCGCTTTTTGGCTCAGAAGAGGGAGTTTCAATCGGTTTTGGTGAAGTAGAGCAAATTGCAGACCAGTGTCAATTTAAGGACTGCACACATTCGAATGAGCCTAATTGTGCGATACAAAAAGCGATTTCAGAAGGCGTGTTAGATGCTGATCGCTATCAAAGCTACCTGAAGCTGCAACGTGAAGAGGCATACGCGCTTCGGAAATCGGATATTAAGCTGCAGTTAGAAGAGAAAAAAAAGTGGAAGCAGATTCATAAGGATTATCATTCAAGAATCCAAAAGAAAAGATAAACAAATGGTCAGTTTAAATCATGATGGAGATTTTGAATCATCACTTGCTAAGGTCAAGTAGCAAACTTTAAGGAGCTCTAGATGCAATTACAACAAGACATTGTTAAACATAATGAAAAATATAGTATTTATAATGGGATTGCATCCTCCATACCACAGGCAATTGCTTCAAGTTATTTTGCACTATTTGCGATAACGTATTTGAATGCCTCTGACTATCAAGTGGGATTGATTTCATCACTACCACAAATTGCTGGTGTGATAGCGGTAATTCCTGCCGCCATTATTGTTAATAAGACATCCAGTAAAAAAAGACTCACAAGCTATTCTCTTTTCTTCACCAGAATAATTTTATTATTTATTGCTTTTGTCACATTGCTGCCGAGTACAATTGGTGCTTGGTTATTTATTATTTTAGTTGCCTTGATGAATTTTCCTGGAACATTTTGGAGTGTTAGTTGGCAGGCCTTTATTGCGGAACTTATTCCTGGGAATCATCGTAATGAGTTTTTTGCAATGCGGAATAGAATGCTGACGATTTCTTCACTGGTTTTCACTTTGATAGCAGGTATTTCACTGAAGCTAGCAGCTGATTTTGGAGCAAAGACTTATGAAGTCATTTTTGTAATTGGATTTTTGTTTGGAATGATTGAATTGTTTTTTCTGAGAAAACATCATGAAGTTCCAGGTGAAGTGAAACAGCAGCAATGCATTTCTGTTTTTGCGAAGGAATTATATCAGCATAAACCTTATTTAGCATTTCTGATTTGTGGATTGGTTTTTAATTTTGCATGGCAAATGGCATGGCCGCTATTTAATATATATCAAGCAAAATATTGTGGTGCAGATGGATTTTGGTTTAGTATTTTTGTTGTGTGTAATCAAACAACACAGATTTTCAGCTATCGAATGTGGGTAAAGCTTTGTAATAAGTATTCAATTATTCTTTTGTTAGTGGTGTCTTCATTAGGAATGTCATTGGCAACTGGCTTAATTATTCTATCTACTAGCCTTTATTGGTTAGCATTCTTGAATGTGCTGACAGGATTCTTCGTTGCTGGAACGATGTTGCTTTTGTTCAATGGTTTGTTGTATGTTTCGAAAGAGGAGAAGAGGACAACATTTGTTGCCAACTATAACTTTCAACTTGCCTTTATTTCCTTTATTGCCCCACTGACTGGTGCATTTCTATTGGATAAGTTGAATATGAATTTTGCAATGTTAATTTCGACGGCACTACGAATCTTTAGCGGGGTATTATTTCTATGGATGTTTTTCTTTTTGAAAAAATCATTACAAGAAAAAGCTGAGTAGAGATTACTCAACTTTTTTTTGCGTTAGTACACTGGTCTGACGTAGAATGTAATATTTTGAGCGATAAAGTCCGAGAGAAGCAATCGCTAAAATGATACCAATAATGAGCAAAATCAATTTCACTTCTTGAATCGGCATAAAAATACCAATAATTAGAAATGCAATACATCCATAAAATAATGGCGAATAAGTTGAATTCATATTAATCTCAACCTCAGTAGGCTCGGACTTATTCTCGATTCTCAAAACATTTCCACCCATGCCCATAGATTTGACCGTTATTTCTGTAGTTGGCTGATCAGTATCAAAATTGTAGGAGCTATTGTTAGAAAGCTTTGTAACCACTTTACCATCTACTAGTAAATTGATTCTCGATCCCTTAAAAATGCCTGTATTTCTTTTCACATTTATATTCATATTTCACCCCCTTTGTAATAAGTATAGTGAACTATTTGTGGTAAAACAATATTTTTTCATAAAAAACCGAGATTGCTATAAACACAATCTCGGCTAACCCATTCTTATGGGGGGAATGGAAATTTCATAGGCAATTATTCAGAAATAAATGCACCTTTTTTGTCATAACGGTCTGAATGAACAACATCAGAACGTAAATACTCTAGGAAGTCATCAACAACTTCGATTCCTTCTTTTTTGTTCTTTTCCTCGCGATTTGCAGAGCCTTCACCAGGGTAACGAACGCTTGAGAAGCCTTCAGCTGGTTTCAATGCATGTAATCCATCTATAGTACCTTGAATTCCCTCAATGAAGCTGTCCATTGTTGTGAAACGAGTAGGGTCTAAGACAATGTGCAAATGTCCCAATTTACGTTGCTCAGTTAGGTCATTGTACATTGAAGTAACTTTATTACCGTATGGTAAGTTCAGCATTACACCTGATAGAATATCAACCATCATTGCTAAACCATAACCTTTTGCACCAGCTATGTGAAGCAATGCTGTTACTTTGTTTGGATCATTGGTAACATTACCTTCTGCATCAACAGCAGATTCTTCAGGTAACATATTACCTTTTGCACGAGCGCTAAGGATACGTCCCCAAGCTGAGATTGTCGTTGCCATATCGATTGTGATATGTTTACCATCTTTGCCTGGTGCACCAAATGCAATTGGATGAGTACCATAGAATGGTTCTGCAGCGCCATAAGGTACTGCCATAGGATCTGATTGACAAAGTGAAATTGATACCAAACCTTCACGAGATGCCATTTGAACAAAGTAGGAGAGGGCGCCAGCGTGACCTAGGTTACGCATACCAACTACTGCAATACCAGATTCCTTTGCCATTTTGATAGCTTCTTCCATGCCTTTCTTAGCAACAACGTGACCAGCACCATCATCGCCTTCAAAAACACCTGAACAAGGTCCAGTTTTCTTGAACTCAAATTTAGGGTTGTTATTAGTACCACCTTTTGCAATACGTTCACAATAGTATTCAACACGGAGTGCACCATGAGAATCAACTCCACGTAAATCCGCATGAAGTAGGACATCAGAAACAATGTCAGCATGTTCTTCGTTTAGGCCCGCTTTCATGAACTTCTTTTTCATTAAATCAAATAATTCTTCTTGAGAAATCTTAGCCAATTTAATTGCCTCCTAAAATTTTTTTATATGATGTTTAATTAAAAAACGGAAGAACTGTGCAAGTGACCAATTTTCGCTTCTGGATCTGCATAAAGCTTTGCTTGGTTAATGGCAACTGGGCCTTCACCAAATCCTGAAATAATTAAATTTGCTTTTCCTTCATAAGAAGCAACATCTCCAATTGCGAAAATACCAGGGATTGATGACTCTTGCATAGAATTGACAACAACACTGTTTTTGTCGATTTCCATGCCCCATTCTTTCATTGAACCAATTGATGAGCTGAAACCAAATGTTACAAGCACATCATCTACATCAATTGTTACTTGAGTTTTGTCATTTACATTTTCAATCACAACTTGTT
>JAVBKB010000165.1:0-4176 GCA_031554275.1 Caryophanales bacterium
CTATTATTAAAACAATTATAATGTAACATTTTTGTACAAGAATTCGAGAGGCCTCTAGTTGTTTGTTTTTTTCAAGAAAAAAATCTCCAAAGCATTCCCTTGGAGATTTGCTGGATTATTTGTTTAAAACCTCTCGCTACCATGAAAAGTGTACTCCTCCTAACAATTTGTTAATTCAATATACCTGTCGAAAAATAGCGGTTAATGTACCAAGTTATTTCCTGTATCAAACTTGGGAAATTCATGGTAAAATTTTTATAGAGTTTAATCTAAATTTTGGTTAATACGAAATTTTGTTTTTTTGTTATTAAAACCCACACTGGATATTAGATAATCATAAAATTAAAAAAATTATAAATAACTAATTAAAATTTATTAAGTATAGTGTTACATTTTGTGCGTTTATTCGACATTCATAGTGTAAGGCTCTGAATTTGTACAACGAAAGGATCTTTATGAACAGTTTAGAGGAAGTAGTAGTCATAGTTAAAAGACTGAAGGAAGGAGAAAATGAAGCTTTTGAAGAATTATATGATGTTCTTTGGGACTCATTATTTTATTATGCTTCAAAGCTGTTAAATGGAAGTCAGGAAACACCTGATGTGTTGCAAGATGTTTTAACTACTATATATTTTAATATTCATAAACTGAAAGATGATTATGCGATTTTTGCCTGGTCTAGAAGAATCGTTTTTAATAAGTGTAACGATGTCTTGCGGAAGAACTACAAAGATAATGTGATACAATCTGATGTTTCTCCAGAGGAATTAATTGAAGGAAGAACAGAATTTCTTCCCGAAGAGGTATTACTCCAAAAGGAAACAAGTTCAACTATTGCTGGATTGATAGACAGGCTTACTGATGATCAAAAGCATGCAATTATGATGTATTACTTTTGGGGAATGTCAACAAAAGAGATCTCATTATTTCTTAATCTTTCAGACAATTCTGTACGTATGCATCTTTCAAGAGCTAGGGCGTTTATTAAGAAAGGAATTATATCTAAAGGTGTTCGTTTAAGTAGCGTCACGATCACAGCGATTCCGGTTATTACGAGAATACTTCAGCAGGAAATGCAAAATATTTGTACACCTGAAGCGAAAACCAATATTTGGATGGCGTTGCAAGCAAGTCTTGCTGGGGCTGTATCCACGACTGCGGTCGTTTCAAAAGCGGGCTTAATGAATGCGAAAACAATTGCCCCTGCAGTTTATAAAAGCATGGTTTCTGTTCTGCTTGTATCAGGTGTTATTGGTGGAACAATTTATGTTACAAGTAACACCCAAGATAATGACAAAGGTATTTCAACGAGGACTGAACAATTGAATTCCTCGCCACTAACTCAGAAGAAAACAGATATTCTACCTTTAGATGATCTAGAGGGAATGATGGGTGTAGAGGATGCGAATACAATTCGTTCTTTAACCATTGAATCTAGTAACAAGCTTGCTCAGCTTACTCCTGTTTTGGAGCATCATGAAATCACGCGAGATAGTATGTATTTAGAAGAAACTAGCAGAGATTTTTATGCGGCGTATCACTTGGATAAGGAAGAGAAACGGCTAATAATTGCTACAAGATACAATCCAACTACAGATATTTGGATTGCGAAGTATGAAATAACTGATGTATCTTCTACAATTCCAACCGGTATCGAAATCAAAAAATGGTTTGATTAATTATCACTTGAAAATTTGTTTCAAAAAAATTATGTTCGTTTGAGAACAATTGGGAGAATGCCCCCATGACAAATGAAAATGAGTATTTTCATATAGGAAAAACAATAGTTTGGTATATTCAATTTCCAAAAAGACCATGTGATCATCTTATTGAGTTTTCTTTTAAAGAGATGACAAGGGTCGACGAGGATCATATTGAATTTTTTAAAAAATTGATTTGGCAACGCATTCTAGCGGATATCAATAAAACAAATCCAAACAATACATTTAGAAAATAATATAACCAAAATCTATGATTCTAAATAAGTAACAATGAAGTACAGTAATTATTCTAAAACGAGAATTATCGACAAAAAACTGTGACAAATATAACTTAAATGGGGACTGTTTTATGAAAAAAAGGGGAATTGCAAGATTCAACTATATAACACTTATGTTCTTGTTGGTTATTACTTTGGTGGGAAATCCAACCTTAACAGGAGCTTTAGGGAATTCTCTGAGCTCAAATACAGAGCAAACCAATCAAGAACAATCGGAGCAAAAAGAGACTGATACAGCAGTTGGCACCGAGAAGAAAGTAGACGAAAGTATTTCGAATGATACACTTGAAGAAAAAGTGGTAGAAACACCCCAAGTGGAATCAAGTACTAATTTACAAAGATTAAATCTAAGATCAATAATAGGTGTTAGCAATGTTACTGAGTTAGTAGCTGCAGTTAATGCCGCAAGTGAAGGCGACACAATATTCTTAAATAGTGACTTTGTTTCTGGGAATGTGACACTTAGAGTTCCAAGTGCAAATATCACGATTGATGGTAAAGGTTTGGTGTATAGCACTGGTTCTATTACAGTAAATGGGAATGGGACCAGTGTTGGAACAATCGAGTTTAAAGATCTAAAGTTTACAACTTCTACACAACGAGCATTTGATCTTTACTCAGCAAATAAAATTACGTTAAACAATGTTACGATAGAAAATCGTTTAGTTGGAGAAGATGGAGCTGGACTTCGATTTTCAAATACGACTAATTTGGATGTTTTAAATTGTACTTTTAGAAATAACGCAACGAATTCTTCTGGCTGGAGCGGAGGGGCAATGGCCTCGAAGCAGTTTGCTGGGACGCTAAATGTTAAGAATTCTAGTTTCATAGGTAATAAAAACTTAATCGTTGGAACTGGTAATGCTGGTGGTGAGGGCGGTGCGCTTTATTTCTATGCACCAGTCGCATCAGCTAAGATTAACATTATCGATTGTTATTTTGAAGCGAATGAAGCTGTAAAAAACGCAACTGGAAAAATAAAGCTTGCAGACGGTGGCGCAATAGCATTATTTGATGTCGTTCCAGGAGCAATTTTTCATGTTGAGGGATCTACCTTCTATGATAATATTGCTGGTGATGACGGTGGCGCCATTATGATTCAAATAAACGGCAATAATACTAGTGGTATTAGCCTGGATAACAATACTTTCTATAAAAATACTGCGAAATCATTGGATATATCAGATGCATCAGGTGGAGCAATTCAAATATATGCAAATGGTGGAACTTTTGATGGTAGAAAGTCTTTTATCAATTTAAATTATAATACCTTTGTTGAAAACACTTCAGGCTATGAAGCAGGAGCCGTTGCAGGTTCTGGATATGGTCTAAATCAATCTGGCGCAAACATGGAAAACAATTTGTTTGTCAAAAACACTGGAAATAGAACTGCAGCAAACAACAATGTTAAACAGCCAATTGGAACAATAGGTGCAGGCAATCTGGGTTTTGATAATGGAACAGTTTCGACTATAACAGCGATTGATGTTTTCGGTTTCAATACGCTTAATTTTGGTCCGAACAATAGTGGTGTAAAGGCAGGATCTAGTGATAATTTACTCGTTATCCCAACAATTGCTATAGCACCTCAACATAAAGCCGACAACAAGGCGGTAATTGGTGCTATTACTTTAGATGAAAGAGATTTTCCTCGAAGTACAACGACTCCAGATGTAGGAGCAGTTGAAATTGGATGGGTCAAATACAACAGCAACGGGGGAACATGGGCGCTAGCAGCTCTGTCAGCTTTTGATGGGGTAGTGTATTACGAAGGAACTGCACCGATTGATAATTATCGCGTTGGTTATCTTGGAGAAGAGCAACTAGCAATTAGCGATAACAATCTAACTGCACCTAGTAACAAAATCTTCATTGGTTGGAATACTGATCCTAATGCTACTGTAGCTTCAGTAGATGTTAGCGATTCAGTAACAATTAGTGGGGGCACAACACTGTATGCGATTTTTCAGGATATTCCTAAGGTAATTTACAATGGTAATGGAAGTGACTCAGGAACAGCACCAGCGACTGTAGCACATGAGTTTGATACCGAGGTAACGGTCCTAGATAACACCGGAACACTTGCTAAAACAGGTTATACATTTGGCGGCTGGAATACGGAATCAGATGGATCAGGAGATGACTATGTAGCAAATGCAACATTCACCATGCCAGCA
>JAVBKB010000081.1:0-3496 GCA_031554275.1 Caryophanales bacterium
TTTTTCATTATTTTAAAAATAAAAAACAGTTGTTTTTGTATCTATTTGAATTTGCTGCCGATAAGATCAAGAACGAGATTGATGAAAAAGTCAAACTGTCTGAAAAAGATTTATTCAAACGACTTTTTCAAGCGGTAGAAGTCAAGATTGAACTTTGGAAGCAATACCCGAGCATTTTCCGATTTATCGAAGTGGCTTACTTTGAGCAATCAAAGGAAGTGTTTATTGAAATGCAGAAGAAGAAGGAAAAATATTTAGGAAGTTCAAAAATGTTGTTAGAAGGTGTTGATCACACATCATTTAAAGATGATGTTGACGTAAATCAAGCATTAAAGATTATCTTTTGGTCAATCGATGGTCTCGGACGCGAGTTTACTGAAAGGCTTAAGCAGTCACCAACAAAACAGTTTGATTATGGTGCGGCTATTGTCGAAACAAATCAAGTGTTGCTTAGTCTGAAAGCTCTGTTTTATAAATAACTAAGAGGAGTGTAGGTATGTCAATTATTGAATTGGAAGGTTTAACGAAGCGATATGGCAAAGCGCGCGGAATTGAGGATGTCAGCTTTCATGTAGAAGAAGGTGAAATCTTTGGTTTCATCGGTCCAAATGGTGCTGGAAAATCCACCACAATTAGAACAATGCTGTCATTGATTTATCCAACAAGCGGTACGGTGAAAATATTTGGCAAGGACGCGATTGCTGAATCTCATGAAGTCGCCAAACAGATTGGCTATTTACCATCAGAAGTTTTTTATTATGACAATATGAAGGTTATGGACTTACTCAAGTATTCAGAGAGTTTCTATAAAAAGGATTGTGGTGAAAGAATTAAGTCACTTGCCGCACGCTTGAATTTGGATTTGAATAAGAAAATTGATGACTTGTCTTATGGAAATAAGAAAAAAGTTGGGATAGTGCAGGGATTGTTGCATTCCCCTAAATTGATAATACTAGATGAGCCAACCGGTGGTTTGGATCCACTAATGCAACAAACTTTCTTTGAACTACTACGCGAAGAAAATCAAAAGGGAGCAACTATTCTATTTTCATCTCATATCTTGAGCGAAGTACAGAGAATGTGTGATCGGGTTGCCATTATCAAAGAAGGAAAGATTGTTCAAGTAGAAAAAATCAGCTCATTGAAAGAAAACACCTATAAGAAAATCAAAGTAGAGCTAAAAACACCTGTAGACAAAGCGATTTTTAATCTACCTGGTGTTCAGAAATTAGAGGTTGATGGAACGCATGTGCATTTTGTTTATAATGGAAGTGTGAACCCAGTAATCCAATTAGTTTCAAAACTAGAGTTGGTTAATATTTGGGTAGAGGATCCTGATCTTGAAGAGATTTTCATGCATTTCTATGAAGATGGGCCGAAACAACCCAGTCAAAAGGGGGAATAGACATGAATATGTTTCTCCATGAACTTAGATCAATTCGGAAAGCCTTTATCATTTGGAACATTGCCTTATCTGGAACAGTCATAATTATGTTATCAATGTTCGGAAGTATTTCTGGTTCAGTGGATAGTTTTCGAGAAATCTTGGATTCCTACCCACAAGAAATCTTAAAGGCCCTAAATTTCTCATTCGATTCACTTACATCAGCATTGGGTTACTACGCTTATATTCTCGGCAATATCGGACTTATGCTGGCAGCTATACAAGCAATGAATTTAGGCGTTTCCCTTATTTCGAAGGAAAATCGCATGAAAACATCAGATTTTCTGTTAACAAAGCCAGTTCTGCGAAAGTCCGTTATTCATGCGAAATTATCGGCTGCATTGGTCAATATACTTGCAACCAACATTATCTTAAATATTGTCTCGTTCCTCATGATTCACCTTGTCAAAACGAATGAGATCAGCTTGAAGACTTTTTTCATGTTGAATTTCGCAGTTCTATTGGTGCAATTGTTCTTCTTAACACTTGGAATGCTCGTTGCTACCGTGTCTAAGAAGATTAAATCTGTAATTGCTGTATCTTTAGGAACCGTCTTCGGCTTGTTTGTATTAGGAACATTGGGTGCGATATTGGATATTGAAAAATTTCGCTACTTGTCGCCATTCAAATATATAAATTTAATGGAAGTAGTCCTAGAAAATCAATATGAATGGACATATATTGGCATTAGTGTTGCCCTGACATTACTATTTACAATTGCAACCTATGTTATTTATCAAAAGAAAGATATACAAACTCTGTAGTGAAAGGGGGGTTCATCATCTTATGAATATGTACTTACATGAGTTAAAAGCCTATCGGAAATCAATTATTATTTGGTCAGTGTGTATCTTTTTGTTGGTGTTTTCCAGCATCTCTAAATTTGAAGGATTTACAACTTCTGGCCAAGATGTCAGTGCGATTTTTGATCAAATGCCGAAAGCATTGAAGGCGATTTTTGGAATTGGCACATTGGATGTTTCCAAGGCAAGTGGATATTATGGAATCATCTTTAACTATATGATTTTGATGTCAGCCATTCACGCAGTGCTTTTGGGAGCGAATATCATTGCTAAAGAAGAGCAAGAAAAGACTGCGGAATTTCTGTTAGTTAAACCCGTATCAAGAACTAAGATTATTGTTTCGAAACTATTAGCTGCTTTGACAAATTTAGTGGTTTTCAACCTTGTGGTGTTTGCTTCAGGTGTGTATTTTGTCAACAAGTTCAGTAATGGGGATCTAGCTATGAGTGATATCGTCACATTAAGCCTTGGTTTAATTCTGATCCAATTAATTTTCTTATCAATTGGAGCTGTTGTTGCTGCGGTCAATAAGCAATCACGATCTGCAGGGAGTATTGCCACAGGTGTGATGTTATTTACCTACTTGATCTCAATGGTTATAATGATGAATGATAAACTTAATTTTCTGAAATACTTTACCCCATTTCAATACTTTGATGTAGGGACAGTGTTTGAAAATGACGGTTTACAGCTAACCTATATTTTGATTTCATTACTTCTGATTCTTGGCTGTTTTGGCGCTACATTCTATTTCTATAATAAACGCGATTTGAAGGTGTAAAGAATTGAAACATCAATACTATGAGAAAACCGTAAACTCTAAAGAAATTTTTGCAGGGAAGATTATCAAGCTTCAAGTCGATCAAGTCGAAGTGCCTGGTGGAAACATTCATTCAAGAGAGATTATCAAACATCCAGGCGCTGTTGCTGTGTTAGCAATTACTGATGACGATAAAATCATCCTTGTTGACCAATTTCGCAAGCCATTAGAACGAGGATTGTTAGAAGTGCCCGCAGGAAAATTAGAGCAGGGTGAAGAGCCCATTGTAACTGCTGCTCGTGAATTGGAAGAAGAAACTGGGATGGTAGCAGGAGAAATTTCCTTTCTCTATGCCTTCTACACATCTCCGGGATTTGCTGATGAGATTATTCATCTATTTATTGCAAAGAACTTAGTGACAAAGGAAAACCCAGCAAGTGCAGATGAAGATGAGTTTGTTGATGTAGTGACAATTTCTTTGTCAGATGC
>JAVBKB010000070.1:0-9470 GCA_031554275.1 Caryophanales bacterium
GCCATGATAAACCTCGTTCTGATTAGTGTTTGTAACTTAATCATTCACGATTTGTCATGGCTCTATCCGTTGCATTTTATTTTACAATGAAGCTTTGGATTTTTTTAAACTCGTAGAGAAAAAACCGGGCAAATGTTTGGACACTTTTTTAACAAAGCGAGTTGGAGATCTACCGCAAATTATCCCCAATTTTAAATGGAAATCAAAACGGATAATCTACAAATTATTCTCGATTTCAAAATGGAAATCCTCAATGAAAACAAATTCTGTTTGTACTAATTAACACCTACCAAAAAACACCATGAATAGAGGATTAGATATATGCCTAAATATCATGAAATAATTTGCGAGAAAGCACTTCACCCGCTGAAAAGAAAGATCCCGTACGGAATCGACCTGAATATTTATCGTGGTTGTGAGCATGGATGCAAATACTGCTATGCTATCGGTTCACATGCTTATCTTAATAATGATAATTTCTTTGGTGATATATTTGTCAAAACAAATGTTATCGAACAACTAGAAAAGGAACTATCAGACCCAAATTGGCAACGCGAGGTGATTAATATCGGTGGTGTGACAGATAGCTATCAACCTGCCGAAGCGAAATACCAGTTGATGCCTCAAGTGTTGAAGCTTTTGATTAAGTACAAAACACCTGCGATCATTTCAACAAAATCCACATTAATACTACGCGATTTCGATCTAATTGACGAGTTATCTAGAATCACTTATATCAATGTTGCAGCAACAATTACAACTATGGATGAGCAGATACGCAGTCTCATAGAACCTAATGGCGCACCATCACTCGAACGATTTGAAATGCTGAAAACATTTCGAAAGACGAATGCCTCTATCGGGCTACATGTAATGCCGATTATTCCCTATATCACAGATACCTTGGAAAATTTCCAGCAAATTTGTAGTAATGCACATGATGCGAATGTTCACTACATGTTACCGGGCACTCTGTACCTTCGGGGACATACTCGGAAAGTATTCTTTGACTTTATCAGAGAAACCTTTCCGCAACACTATGATGCATTATGCAACCTCTACCTCACTGGTGGTGCAGACAAAGCTTACAAAACCAAACTCTATCAAATGGTGAATCAATTACGAGATCAATATGGAATCTCTAGTAGCTATATGAAGCCGATGAAAGAGAAAATGCATCAGTGAAAAGAAAGTGATGAGACAGACGGACACCAAATGAACTGAACTTGTGACCGTTGTCTCACCACTGATATAGTAAATAGAATTAGAAGCGCAAGCAAGTCTTGCCGATCAACAAACTCTGTCAGGAAACACCTACATCTCTCCCATTGGTCTATGAGTAATCATATTGTGCTGCATTTCCTCCAGCCGCATTCGCATTCTTCTTAAATCTTCTCTTTGCTGATCATTTGCGCTATTATGTATTGCTGATAACTCATGGTGAATCAGCTCCATTTGTTGTAAAGCGGCCGTGAATTCATTATCATTTGCATGTTCTTGTTTAGAAAAAGTTTGATACTGCTCATCAGCGTAACCGATCACCTCTTCGCACTTTTCAAGAAATTCTTCCATTGCTTTTCTTGTGGTCATAATCATACTCCTTTATCATAATTACTATCTCAAAAATCAATTCATACTATCCATAGTTTAGCTTTTTCCGATCATTTCATACAGAATTCGATGAACTGAATATCAGCTCGAGCTGTTGTGGGATTGGTAACGATCAAAAATAATCATACTTATGCTAAAATGAATCAATACTGTTTATTTAAAAAGAGGGATCCCACATGAAAATCGCAACAGGAAAAGATCTAAACCCATTTTTCGAACAAATCGCACCTCGAAAACTTGCCCTAGAGGGTGATAATGTCGGCTGGCAAATTGGAAATCCAGATCGCCCAATTGACAAAATTCTGGTGGCACTTGATGTTACAACGGCAGTAGTGGATGAAGCAATAGCGCTAGGTGCTAACCTGATTTACGCACATCACGCACTACTCTATCGCCCCATGAAACAAATTGTCACAAGCAACTTACAAGGGCGAATCGTTGAAAAGCTTATTGAAAGCAGAATCGGGCTATTTGTAGCGCATACCAATTTAGACATTGCAGATGAGGGTGTCAATGATATGCTGGCTGAGGCATTGCAATTAGAAAAAGTAAAACCCTTAGATATAAGCTATGTCGATGAATCATCTGGAAAACAATATGGTATTGGCAAAATCGGTTATTTGCCCGAGGTTATCAACTTAGAAGAACTCGTTCAACTTGTGAAAAGCAATTACAAAGTGAAGACAGTCCGTGCTATTGGACAGCTTGATCAACAAATCCGCAAAGTTGCCGTCGTTGGTGGCAGTGGTGAATCTTATATTGCGAAAGCCAAATTCTATGGTGCTGATTGCTTGATTTCAGGTGACATCTCTTACCACTATGCTGTAGATGCAATGCAAGAAGGTTTTTCTATCATTGATGCAGGGCACAATATAGAAAAAATCATGAAGAAAAGTGTTGCTGCTCGATTACAACAATTGATCAAAGGTAAATTTGATATAGAAATACTTGAATCTAAAGTAAATACTGATCCTTATCAATATTTGTGATGAACATTTGATAATTGAACGGAAGCGAATTTCCGGTAAGGTAATTGGATTTCCAACAGGCAATTTTGATAGTATATCTCAAGCAACTGATTTAAGTCTGGAATAAACCGAGGAAGTTTTATGACAAATGCGCTAGAAAAACGATACAAAACGCTTAATAATTATTTGCGAGAATCCTTTGGTGAAAAGGTTTTCAAAGTCTCCCTTGATGGTGGTTTCGACTGCCCAAATCGAGATGGAACGGTGGCTCATGGAGGCTGTACCTTCTGTAGTGTTGCTGGTTCAGGCGACTTCGCTGGTCGACGTACAGATACAATTACCCAGCAGTTTGCTGAAATAAAGACGCGTATGCACCAGAAATGGAAAGCCGGTAAGTATATTGCTTATTTCCAAGCATTCACAAATACTCATGCGCCAGTAGCAGAATTACGAGAAAAGTATGAGCAGGCGCTTGCCGAAGAGAATGTTGTTGGTCTCTCAATTGCAACTCGACCAGACTGCCTTCCTGATGATGTAATCGAGTATTTGGCAGAATTAAATCATCGTACTCACTTGTGGGTGGAGCTTGGATTGCAAACCATCCATGAGAAAACTGCCAAAGTAATTAACAGAGCGCATAGCTATGATAATTACTTAGAAGGTGTCGATAAACTACGTGCCCATGGAATTCGTGTTTGCAGTCATATCATCAATGGGCTACCTGGCGAAACAAAAGAAATGATGATGGAAACAGCACAAGCAGTCGCAAAGATGGATGTTCAAGGAATCAAGATTCATTTATTACATTTGTTAAAAGGCACCCCGATGGTATGGCAGTTTGAACGTGGACAATTACAACTGCTAGCCAAGGATGAGTATGTTTCACTCGTTTGTGATCAAATCGAATTACTGCCACCAGAAATGATTATTCATCGAATCACTGGTGATGGTCCTCCAGATTTATTGATCGGACCTATGTGGAGTTTGAAGAAATGGGAAGTGCTCAACGCTATTGATGCTGAACTAGCTGCGCGAAATAGTTGTCAAGGAAAATTGTGGAACAGCCCAAAAAACAACGCTATATTGCCCTAAAATGGCAGTATAGCGTTATTTGTGTGGTTCTGGCCACTAAAGTGGAAGAGAAAATCAAGCAAGTGACCTTTTGTTCCAGCCTCGCATCACGAACAAAACCTCAAAACGAGGTTCATTTAAGCTGCTCACAAAGTCACTGGGATTAGTCAAGCTACTCACAAAGTCACTAGGATTAATCAAGCTCCGCTCGAGAGAATAGGTCGCTCATTAACGCATCATCGTTACACATGGCACGGAATGCCAATGCGAATTTCAGGAGTGCTTCGGCATTTTTTGAATAAGCACAGAACATGCCCGCCTCTGGGTCAAGCCCAACATCGGATTTCAGCTCAGGCATCTTTTCATCCAAAAACACAGTCGCAAGAGAACCCCAGTCGTAACCGCCTCCTTCAAAGCCCTCTTCTTCACGCGCCAAAAATATTTCGTCTTTGAATCCGCCTGCGTTAAGGCATAGAGAACAGGACTCCTCATGCTCCACCCAAAAGAAGGGTTTCAATTGATTCTTAATTTCGTCCGTCATTGTAAAGTCTCCTTATTGTTGATATAAAAATATTTTACAACGGTACTTGGGTAAATACTATAATAATAAAGACAATTTTCATCTTTTTTTAAGTTTATTTTATTATTAAAATGCTAGAAACGGTTCGACTCTGAATGCAAAGTATTTACCATTTTCGAGGAAAAAGGATCGGCACCAAATCCCGATGATGTTGCCAAAAGCTATCAGAAAGCTTGTGATGCCAATAAATAATTTCGCGCTGAATGTAGCGAAGATGCTTAAACAATTGCATGTTAAAAATGATATCAACCCTATCGCCTATTGAACGGTCTCAATGCTCCATTTCTCCAGAATATCGGTGACTGCTTTTTCAATATCTGGTTTTATCCATTCTGTTACGGTGTTTACACAATTGATTTGCAAGATATCATCCAAATCATCATCTTTTTCTCGTAACACAGCAATTTCAAAACCCTTGCCGGAAATCCAATCTACATGTAATAGTACCGAATTTGGATAACTCACGCGTAATAATTGTTTCTGAATTGGATAATCAAGCGCAAATTCATCGTCATTAATAAACCGCACAATTCCACCTTTATAATCAATGTTTGGCAAGAAATTCTCAGTGTGGTATTTCGGAAAGCTCCATTTCAACTCCATTTGTGGCAAAGTCTCATCTTGTTCTCCGAGCCAGCTCAATAGGTTCTTGATAAATCCAGGCGTGATTGCACCTTCTTCACGAAATGGAAGTGAGTAATGCCCATGTTGTAATGTTTCACTTTTCTCTACGAAGATGCTCGGTTCATTTTGACCAAGGACAAAATGAAGGATAATTCTGCGATCTTGAGAAACCATAGTTAAAATCGGTTCCCCACAGTAATCACCGTCTTCAGCCACAAACCAATAATAGATGCGATCCTGATATATAAATTCACGTTTATTTTTTCTACTGATACTCATGATGCTCCTCCGCATGTAATTATACTACCTTTTCAGGTATACAATTTCGAGCTAGCAATTTGCAAACATTCATTTATGTATGGGGTTGTTTTCATTTTTAAAAATTGTTTAGTACCTCATCAATTTTTCACAATGGCTCTATGAAATATTTTCATATTGTACGGGACCTTCATTTTTTCTCTGTCAGCAACTCGTCTGGTTATTTGAGTTTCTCTGCCAACTCCAAAATAATTCCCTCGGGACCACGGACATAGCATAACTTATAACTTTCTTCATATTGCTGTATTTCACTAAAGATTTCTGTGCCCTTCTTTTTCAATTTTGCAACAATTGCTTCAATATCTTCAACAGCAAAGCAAATATGTCGGATACCAAGCGTATTTGCAAAGGGTTGCTGAATATCCGTTTCATCTAACGGGGAAAAATATTTGACGAGCTCTATCCATACCTTGCCATCTGGCATCCCGAGCCCTACACATCCCGTTCTAACATCCTTAAGACCAACTATTTTGTCCAACTGCTCTCCATCCAGTTGCCATTCTGCTTGTACTACAAGTCCCAAATCAAGAAAAAAAGCCTTAGCCTCAGAAAGATTATTTACGTTGATACTCACATGATCTATTCTATTGATTTTCATATCTCATACCTCCTGAGAATACTTTAATAAATCGCAAAACCTTGTCCATCCTGTATAACATCTAGAATACCTGTTAGTTGAATTTATTCACAGCCATAAAAGCAGCTATGCTCCTTAATCTGCTCCAATTCTGATATTAAGCTACGGAATGCACCTCACTAAGCTAGTCTATTTTGATTATCCAATCAGCTTCCGTTAGAGAAATGCCCTTTCTTTTTTTGGGAGGTAACGTCCAATTTGTAAATAAGATTGGATTTTCACCAGCTTCATCTTTTTCAACTAATTCAATTGTAGGAAGTTCCTTCTCAGTAAAATCGCCGATCTTATAAACCTCTGAAATATTTTCAGTAGGTACCCATTCTAGAAGTTCGCAAAGGTTTAGTATGTTAATAATCTCTTTCTTTGTTAAGCGATCTAAGTCTTTTTGCTGTAAATGTCGTGATAAAAATCTCATCACATTGTCAAATTGTCCAAAATAATGTTGATCCCAATCCCCAGTTTTATTGTTGTTTTCAATAATTTGTTTTGTCAGATGGAAATGTACTAACCCTCCCATACTGTCTTTATCCATATATTTACTTTTGAAAGGTTCTGTTATCCGATATAAGTTAAAAACTATTGTATCAGCATCAAATGCCTGCATTTCAACTTCGTTTGCAAACTTAATGACCTCTTCTTGATTACAAGTGTAAACAAATCCATTGGCAGTTTCCAAAATATAAAAAGGAAAGCAGTCAAAAGCTAGCTCTACTAGGCGACAATTCTTCTTATTTGGGTGAACTGAAAAATAGTTTTCTGCCTCTTTTTTAGTCAGAAATATTCCCTCAATAAATTGTTTATTTTCAAGTATTGATATCATTCTTTCCTCTCCTCTGTTCACAAGCCCGTTTAAAAATAGTTTTAAAACCCTTATTATGTACGCCCTTAAAAACTTCGACTTTATAATCGTTTGCAATCCATTCAAATACTTCATCATTTATGCCGCCAAATTTGTAATTATATCAATTAATAAAATCAACAAGGGCAGTAATGTCATTGTGTTCGCCTATATAATTAATTGAAAATGTTTTAAAGCCATCAGAAATCACATGGGGCAATGGTGCTCCTGTATCCCAAGGGTTTGGATAGTCAAGAAGCATTGCAGTTTCTTGATTTTTAGATAACAAGATTTTCTTTTTAAAACTTGTTCCTCGTCAAAAAGCTGATAAACATCATTATATGCTTTTTTATGAATTCATCAAGTTCAATAAGTACTTCTGGTAGTTAATCAGTGCTAATGTCACTATCCAAAAATGATTTTAACAAACAGAATCAAGCTTCGTTGATAATTGCCATTTCATCACGATTCAGACCAATCGAAAGACAAAAGTGAGCGTTAAAAGTTGAATCGTTTCGGCAGCCCGATTCATCAATGCTCTTTCAGAATTCATTCATCCCGCGAGACAGCAAGTACTTGCTGAGATATGATGTGATTTCAACTCAAATTCAATGAGGATCTAATAGAATTGGGAGTTTCAATGCACATTACATAAAACCGTTCGTTGGAAATTTTATACATATCGTGCTATGTTATAATTAAAATATTTGAATGCTAAATTGGAATGCTGGTCAATTTTCAAGAAAAACAGAGGAGAACAACAATTCAATTGTTCCTTGCAAGAAAAATCTCGAAGAGAACTACATAAAAAAAGTGGGTGAAATTAAAAAATGAACCAAGTCAATTTACTTTTCAAGTTAATTATCAATGAATTATACAAGTCATTTTTTCAAAAAAAAACAATTGGTTTTTTTGGATTCATCATAATTTTGACCTTGCTCATCGCCTTTATTACAGCGAAAGATGATGTAAAGGGTGACTGGCGCAAGGATATGAGCATTCAGATTACAGAGGTTGAAAAACAAATTTCCAACGAGAAATTAAAATCACCAATTGATGAGTCTTATACTGCCAAATTGAATAGAGAGCTGAAAGAGCTAAATTATCGTATGGATAACGAAATGCCCAACAATGTAACAACACCACTCAAGTTTGTTTACATATGCAGTATGAATGTTGCTTTAGTTGTCATGCTTTTCGTCGTTACCTTCTCTGCGGAAACAATTGCAAGTGAGTACTCTTCCGGAACCATTCGTCAGATCCTCGTTAAACCAGTAAACAGATGGAAAATATTTGTCGCTAAGTATCTTTCTACTTTTATCGTCAGCATTACACTATTGATCTTCTATCTTATTATTGCAACGATTGTTGGTTTTATCGTTTTTGGTGGCATCGATGCCACCGGTAATGAAGTAAGAATGGCTGCAGGAGAGCCAATTAAAATCAACATGGTCAGTCATATTTTCTGGACCACCTTGGCACAGTTATTCTTAATTCTAGTAGTTTGCACAATTACCTACTTTGTTGCTACATTGACAAGAAAAAGTGTCCTAGCGATCATTATTTCATTTATTGTTTTATTTGGTGGAACGATCATTGCAGAATTGTTAGATGAATTCATTTTCTATAAGTTTTTTTTAATGCCAAATCTGATGCTTAGTGCTTATCTTCCTGGCAGTGTGGAACCTTTTAAGGGCGCAACTTTTGGTTTCTCTCTATCAGTTTGTTTGGTACATGCAGTGGCATTTTTTGCTGGCGGATTATCTATTTTTAGTAAGAAAGATGTGCATTAAACTTATAAGATTGTTGTAAGAAAAATGACTAGGGATAATTTCCTTAGTCATTTTTTTTCGATGACACTAGTTTAATAAAGCTTCTAATAATCCTGATTTTTTGCAATGTTGAGCAAAAATAAGGTCAGATCTCATAACTAGTGCTATACTTGTCAGAAATTTTATAAGGAGGCATTCCTATGCCATTCGTGAAAATTCATCATGATAAAAGTTTGTCACAGGAAGATTTTCGTCTTGTAAGCTCTGCTGTTCATGAAGCACTTAAGAACAATTTCAATGTTCCAGAACAAGACGTTTTTCATCTAGGAAGCATTTATGAAAATGATCAATTCATTTTTGATGAAAGCTACCTACTTTCTGATAATAAAAAAAGGGCGGAAAGCCTACTCTATATTGATATACTCTGTGGCGATGGTAGAACGAAGCAACAGAAAATGGGCCTATTTAGCGAGATTACAGCCAACGTTACTAGTCAAATTTCTATAAAAGATGAAAATATATTCATTACAATTAGTGAATCTCCAAGGTCAAACTGGTCATTTGGCGAAGGTAAAGCACAGATGACCCAGAATCAAATAAATAGAGAATTAAGTCCAACCTCTGTCAATAAGTTCAGTGACGAAAACCCCACTCTTGCAAAATATAGTAAGCATATTTTATTAGATGAAGTGTGGATGGATGGGGCGCTAACTTCAAAAGAACGTAGTTTTGTAACATTAACCGCCCTAGCCTCTCTTGTAAATACTGAACAAATGAGTTTCCACCTTAAGACAGCCTATGATAATGGCGTATCAAAAGATGAATTAGTAGCCTTAGTAACACATTTGGCATTCTATATTGGACTGCCACTTGCCATGCAATTACAAAATAAAATAGGCGATATGTAAAAATATTAGGGCTGATAGAAAACGGATAAGCGTTCCAAACACTTGCCCATTTACAAACTCTGTTTTGATTATTTTAAAAGTTGCCTCTGCTACTGCATTATCATAGGGATGGATGGCTTCAAAGAATCTCATTTATGGAAGAT
>JAVBKB010000108.1:0-6343 GCA_031554275.1 Caryophanales bacterium
GGAGGCGACTTGGAACTTCGCCAATAAGATTTGGAATGCTTCACGTTTTTCATTGATGAATATGGAAGGGTTACAGTACGACCAAATTCGATTAGATGGAGAAAAATCAGTTGCTGATCAGTGGATACTTACTCGATTGAATGAAACCATCGAAACAGTCACAAGACTTGCTGAGAGGTTTGAATTTGGTGAAGTGGGTCGGACATTAACTAATTTCATATGGGATGATTTTTGCGATTGGTATATTGAAATGGCAAAGCTCCCATTGTACAACGATGATGAAGCTGCAAAGCTGACGACAAGGTCTGTATTGGCGTATGTTTTGGAAAACACGATGCGCTTGTTGCATCCTTTTATGCCATTTATCACCGAGGAAATCTGGCAGAACCTACCGCATCAAGGTGAGTCTATCACCGTTGCTGAATGGCCTGTAGTACGAGATGAATTGTCAAATGAAAAAGCTGCAAATGATATGAAATTACTAGTTGAAATTATTCGGGCAGTCCGGAACATCCGCACCGAAGTAAACACACCTTTAAGTAAGAAGATTCAACTTACGATCAAAGCAAAGAATGCTGAAATAGCAGCAACATTAGAAACGAACAAGGGATACTTAGAAAGATTCTGTAACCCAGAAATGCTGACTATTGGCGTAGATGTGCCAAACATTGAAAAGGCAATGACTGCTGTGGTAACAGGTGCGGAAATAATCCTGCCATTAGCTGGATTACTTAATATTGATGAAGAAATCAAACGCTTAGAGAAAGAACTTCTGAAATGGCAAGATGAAGTTACTCGAATAGAGAAGAAATTAGCGAATGAAGGTTTTGATGCAAAAGCGCCAGACAAAGTTATTGCAGAAGAAAAAGCAAAACTGGCTGATTATTTGGAAAAGCAACTGGCCGTTTCAGCAAGGGTTTCGGAGTTAAAGGGGTTGTAACAAAAAGTCTGGGTTATCCCAGGCTTTTTTATAGGGAAAATGCTAATAATAATTTACGAAAGTAGTTTTCTTTGAAATTACAATTGCTTAGTCGAATATTCCTTTTGTATAATAGCTTTACATGAGGTGAGAGAATGGTCAAAAGACTTACTATATTATCAATTGTCGTTTTTATCAGTGTGTTGTTTGGTTTGTCAACGTTAAAAACACCAGAAGCTAGGACGGATGTGACACATTTTTCTTCGAAAAAAGTTGCTCAGGACATCAAAGCTATTTCGGTTGAAGTGCATAGTGTCAAGCATCAGCCAGCGTTGTTAAAGGTTCGTGAATATTTATTAGGTAGAATGAGAAGTTTGAATTTAGAACCTAAAGTGTTCACCTATGAAGAGATCAAAATGAAAGATGTTGACCAGACCATTCCAATCAACAATATCTTTGGGAAGACACCAGGCGATTTTTCAAGCTATGTTTTATTAGTTGCTCACTACGATTCATCATCTGAGGTACAGACTGGTGAAGACAATGAGAGCTTAGGTGCAGCTGATGATGGGTACGGTGTAGCTACTATTCTAGAAATCACACGTCTCATTGACGAGCGTTCACAGCAGAAACCATTGACTAATGGCGTAAAGGTTCTACTGACTGATGGTAATGAAGCTGGATTATTCGGTGCCAATTTAGGTGTACAAGAAGCGGAGGTAATGGACAAAGTTTCTTTGGTCATTAATGTAGATGCACGTGGAGTCAGTGGACCAGTTACCATGTTTGAGACAAGTAAAAATGATGCAAAACTAATTAATTTATATCAAAAAACGGATTTGCGTCTTTCCTATTCATTAGCAGATGTTATCTATCGCAAAATGTCGAAAGGAACTGACTTTACTGAATTCGTTGATTTTGGATATCCTGGGTTAAATTTCGCCGCATTTGAGAATTTAGATTATTATCGTACAAAATTAGATAACTATAGAAATATTGATCGAGAAACAATTCAGCATTATGGTGAACAGATCTATCCAATTGTGAAGGAGTTTATAAGTTCATCAGATTATTCAAATGTTAATTGGTCAAAATCAGATAAGAATGTTACTTTTTTCACGTTTTTCCAAGGGATTTTCATTGTCTATTCGGAAATGGATAGTTACATATTACTGGGAATCCTCGTGCTAATAGTAGGCGCCTTAATGTTTGTATTAGTGAAAAACAGTAAGCTTAGTGCCAGCCTGAGTTGGGCAGGAAAATGGTTAGGCTTTGTGCTGGGTGGTGCGCTTTTTGGCGCAATTGTCAGCTTTTTATTAGCGCTAATCACTGGAGTTCCGTTTGACCTTTTTTATATGCCTAAGATTTACTTGGCAAATACCATTGTATTATCAAGTATCATTCTTTTTGCAGGAGCTGCAATTTATTTCTGCTATAGGGGTGTACGAAATGGAAAAACACAAAGCCAAATTTTGGCTGGTGGTGTGTTGATACAATTACTCTTTACAGTTGTGATGTATGTTTACTTACCAGGTGGCGCGTTCCTATTTCTTTTCCCATGTATCTTATTTGCAATTGTAGCAATTCTACAATTACATGGCTGGTTTGGCTCGCTGTTTGCAATGATCGCAACAGCATTTACAATCATGTTGATTACTCCAATCATTAAGATGATGAATACAGCACTTACAGTAGGCGCTCTGGGGATTTTGATGCTACTAGTGTCTGTTGCTCTTGCCGGTATTGCACCAAGCATAATGGTACTGCTATATGGCAAAGAGAAATCAAATCGTTCAGCATATTCAAGTGTAAAGTCACGCTTGCTTAGAAGAAGGTAATCTTTATGAAAAAAGTTGGATGTAGCTTTGCAGGTATACTGATAGCGTTTAATGGGATGTGAAGGTGTTTTTTCCGGAAAATCTTGTATTCACTCGAATTTTTCCACAGTCTATAGTAGTGGCTTTTGATGAATCAAAATAATTGACTTGGACTTCTGCAGCGCATAAAGTAAGGTGTGCAATATAGAACAATAATCGGAGGATTCAAAATGTCAGTATATGATTATTCAGTCGAGCTAGTTAGTGGAGATGTGCTATCTTTAAATGAACACAAAAACGAAGTTTTGTTATTAGTAAATGTGGCAAGTAAATGTGGATTCACACCACAGTATGAGGGTTTAGAGGCCCTACACCAAAAATATCATGACAAAGGATTAACCATTGTTGGGCTCCCGTGCAATCAGTTTGGTGAGCAAGCACCAGGTTCTGCTGAAGAAGAGGCATCCTTTTGCAAAGTGAACTTTGGCGTTACCTTTCCAATCACCAAAAAGATTGATGTAAATGGGGAAAATGCTGATCCACTCTATCAATATTTATCAAGCGTTACACAATTTGAAGGTTTTCAAACTAAAAAAGATCTACAAGAAGTACTTACCAGCAAATTCGGAGTTGATTTTTCAGATAGCTCAATTAAATGGAACTTTACTAAGTTTCTTGTTGATCGTCAGGGAAATGTCGTTAGATATGAGCCTGATGTAGCACCTGAAGAATTGGTAACTGCAATCGAAAACCTATTGTAAATAAAGACTGAGACAATAAAGTTATAAAAAGAGTAATCCAGAGAAAATCTTCTGCAAAGAGATTTTTCTCTGGATTTAGTTTTGAGTTTGGAGTTCGATCCTAATCCTGATTACCGATTAAGATAGCGAATGCTTTGTGGTAATTTTCCATCTCGCTTTGTTAAAAAAGTGCTTAAATATCTAGATATTTAAGTACTTTTTGCCGAGCGAGATGAAAAATTTCCGGACAAATCATTCACTATTTTAATCGGTAATCAGGATAAGGCTAGACTATTTTCAAATATTAAACTTTATCTCAATGTCATGATTGCTTGATATTTGATAGTAATATTTTTCACCATAAAGTCTCCGGCAATTTCCCGCCATTTGCTCCTGTTTGCTAGTTGTAGGCAAATCCAAGGTTTTCAAATCACTTTGATAATAATGTCTGCTTAATAAACTTTAGATATAGATTTGCGGTATTGATATCAGTTAACTTACTTAAAGTGCGGCTGCCAACAACATCCTCGATCTCATTTAGCATTGGTTCGTCTTTATCGTCATAGATAAAGTCTATTCCGACAAATCCAAATTCAAACATGCTCACAAGCCGTTCGACAATTGATGTTTCTTTTTCACTTAAAGTAAATAATTCTGCCTTCCCACCAAGTGAATAATTTGCCCGAAACTCAGTTTCACTTGTGCGCAGGACAGCGCCAACAATTTCTTTTCCAATAATAAATGCACGGACATCTTTTCCTGGTGTGGCAAGTTTCTGTGCAATCATGTTTTGCCCAGCAGGTGTTTCTTTCTCAATAAGCGAAACATCTTTTCCACCTCGACCACCACGCGACTTCTGAACGTAAGGTAGCACAATGTTAGGTGTTTGATGCTCTGCAACGAAAAGAGTATCAGCAGTAGGGATACCTAACATGCTAGCAACTTGGTTCGTCTTTGCTTTGTCGTTACAAAGCTCGGCAATAATTGCTGAATTGAATGTTTTTATACCCAGTAATTCCAATTGTCTAGTGAATAGCGGATCAATGCAACGAATAATTGCAAAATTACGAATAATATTTTCGTGTGCTTTATTTCTCAAATATGTCTTTCCATCTTCAATTCCTGTGTAGAGATCTTCGCGATAGAAGAAGTCTAATTTCATCCCAACTTTTTCCGCTTCATCGAGCATCCATTGAATAAAGTCTTCATTCTTTGCGGCATCTTCACGTGTATAAACTAATAAACCATTTAGCATCTTTCCATACTCCTTATTTTTCGCTATTTTTGTTTTCAAGATATTGTAAACAATATGTGATCATTGCCTGAGCTACATTAATGCCTGTGGTATAATAAATGTTCAAAAGGTGTGCGTTTGAGTTTACTTCACAAACGAGTGGGCCATTTGGACCAAATAGAATATCCACACCTGCAAAAGCAGTTCCGGTGGCTTTAGCAGCCTGGATTGCTAATTCAATCTCATTGTCAGTAGGTTGATAGGGAGACAGCTGTCCACCTTGATTTGCATTGGCTCGAAAATCTGTTGATGATTGCCGGAACATAGCTGCAATGAATTCTTCACCAACAATGTTCAAGCGGATGTCCCGTCCATAACTGCTTTGCACTAGCTCTTGCATGAGAAATGGGTTATCACTCACTTGTTCAATTCTATCATACAACTCCTGCTCGTTTTGGATGAGGTATACTTGATCACCAAATGATCCTTTTGCTTCTTTTAATACAAACGGGAAAGATAGTTCAACTGCTACTTCATTGAAGAATTGCTTGTTTGTTTGTTGCATTTTCGGATAAATAAATGGTGCATAGATGGTTTTCGGCATCGGAATATTTTCCTTAGCCAACGCAAGATGTGTTTTGATTTTGTTATCGCAAATCTCGATCGCTTCAGCCGAATTAAAGACCGGAATTCCCATCAGCTCAAGGTGTTGCGCTAAGTGAACATCTTTATCCATAAAAATAATAAAATCAGGCTTTGTTAACGCCAAGGTTAAACGAGTATCTAGTAGCGATGGTTCTCCGTCCTTGATTATCGGAATAATTTCATTATTCATCACAATGGTCGAATGAACATCCTGTTGCTCAGCAGCTTTTTGAATGAATTCATATAGTGCATCAAATTTCGCTTGCTTTAAGGAACCATTTGCAATAATCCAACAACTTTTCATCTGCATCTTCCTAACAATTTGAAATAATTGAGGTAACATTATGTATTTCCCAAGTATTGAATCCGTAACTGATTATTTAGAAAAGAAGAAATTTTCCTTAGGAATAGACTTCGGGCTAGCTCGAATGGAATCTGCCTGCAAAACCCTTGGTCACCCAGAGCATCAACTTAAAGTGATTCATTTTGCAGGTTCTAATGGAAAAGGCTCTACACTTCATTATACGAAAGAAATCCTCATTTCCCAAGGATATTCGGTAGGTAGCTTTACATCACCAGCTCAGAATAAGATAACAGATCAAATTTCAATCAATCATCAGACCATTACAGATAATGATTTTCTAGAGGTTGCCAACACCATTTTCGCTAGAATTGGTTTGGACAATATGTTGACTGAGTTTGAATGGTTTACCCTGATTGCACTATGTTTCTTTGCCACAAAAAGATTGGATTTCGTGCTTATTGAAACAGGGATGGGTGGGAGACTTGATGCCACAAATGTTGTTACGCCACTTGTTTCAGTTATCACCAATGTGTCACTAGAGCACACTGCATTTCTTGGCGATACTCTTGAGAAAATCACAACTGAAAAAGCTGGTATTATCAAAAGCAATAAACCTGTTGTCATCGGTCGAGTAAATGACTCAGTGAAAGCGGCGATTCAGGCTGTCGCAAATCGTCAAAAGGC
>JAVBKB010000044.1:0-18896 GCA_031554275.1 Caryophanales bacterium
CTTGTGATGGGTGGCAGTCTTGGTGCTAAGAAAATAAACGAAGTGGTACGTAAAGCATTACCGAATTTGACAGCACAGTATCAAGTGGTTCACCTTTGTGGAAAAGGAAATAAAGATGAACAATTAGCAAATAGTTCGGGCTATGTACAATTCGAATTTATCACTGAAGAGCTTGCTGATATATTAGCAGCTACTGACCTTACACTGACACGGGGTGGCTCAAATGCTATCTTCGAATTCCTAGCACTGAAAATCCCAATGATCATCATTCCGTTACCAAAGACACAAAGTCGTGGCGACCAAATTTTGAACGCTGAGAACTTTACTGCTAATGGCTTTGCGATGACGCTGACCGAAGAAGAGATGACAATGAATACAGTCATCGAAGCTGTCCAAAAGCTAAAAGATAACCGCTCCGCCCTGATTGAGAAGATGTCACAATCACAACTCGGAAATGGATTAGAGCGACTTTTACAAGAAATTGAACAAGTGTTTAAATAGAAAATTGCTGATTAGGAATAGAAAACTGCTAATTAGAAATCCATCTTGACTAGGGCGAACCCTAATATCAAGATGGATTTTTCGATTGCTCAACTGATTATTTGCGTTATTTCTTTACTGCATCATCGATCATGATGCTACCCAACGATATGACGATGGACAAAATGATTGCGCTGCCGAATCCACCTAGCGTAAAGTGAGATCCCAGAATCCCGTCAACAATTGCTAACATGAGCATGTTCAAAATAACTGAGAACAGTCCCAATGTGAAGTAATTAACGGGGATTGAGAACAGCTTGAGGAACGGTTTGATTAGCAGGAAGAGTATTAACAGCAGCAATGACGATAGTAGCGCCCAGCCGAAATTGTCTACATGAAAATGCTCCAACAAATTCAGCTTATCAACGCCTAAGAACAATAATCCGATGAGAAAAAACTTGATGAGCCACTTGATCAAAAGTTTTCACCTCGCAGGTCGTTATTATTGCTAGTATATGAGCAAGTGCGATTCTTGTTCGGTTGGATTTGCAGAAACTTCGTCGGGAAAAACTCGTGGTAATTGTTGACCGATTCTGAGGTTTGTTGAGTGAATTTATTGGGGAAAAATCATCACAAATTTGACACGATCAAAAATGTAATGCGCTTCTGTTCGTCACCTTCGGTAGTAATTTAATTTGGGGTCTGCCGCTAAAGACTCATCTATTCAAGATGAAAATATGTACTCGATCACTTCAATTGTTTGTTTTCCAACATCTTTATCGCCTCACCGATTCTGTTATTGCGCGTCTCCAATTTCTTTGCAGACTCAATCCATAAGAGATATTTCTTCTGATTTGAAAAGGAAAGGGTTTTGAAGAAATCATTTGCCTCTTGACTCACATTAATTGCAGTCTGAAAGTCTTCTGGCAGTTCCACCTTTCGCTCACTCGTATCAACAGAAAGTTCTACTTCAATCGTATCACCAAATGTTTTCCCCATCTGCAAACGAATCACCTTTGGAATACCAAGGATGTGACAATCGGTTCCCATTCTCACTAGTGAACCTCTGTATTCAATACCCGCTAACATTGCCACAAC
The DNA here is from genome assembly GCA_031554275.1 of Caryophanales bacterium. Lineage (GTDB taxonomy): Bacteria > Bacillota > Bacilli > JARBTR01 > JARBTR01 > JAVBKB01. The sequence continues at coordinate 1,579 of JAVBKB010000044.1, forward strand.
CTTCACACGTTTTGCCCCAAACTCTTTTTCAACATCAAATGGGATTTCAATATAACCTGCCTCTTTGTCAGCAACCTTAAGATAAGTTGCGTTGAACTTTTTCTTTTCCATTTCAACCTCCGAAATTAGTAATAATCTATGAATTTCCTCTGTTTTTATCGAGAATAAAAATATGAAAACCAGTGATTATTATACCATAGCAGATTTTTTCAAAAACCAAATTTCCTAGCAATCCGATAGTACTTCATTTTAAAATAAAACTCGAAATAATGTGTAGCTGAGTAATGAGTCAATGGATTAACTAAGTAACAGTGGGACAAACTGAAAGTGAGGTGAATTCGGTGGCGAAAATAATGTCCAGTATTTTTCTTGGTATTACTTTAGTGATTGTTATTCAAACTAGTGCTTTTGCTATGCAGATTTTTGTACAAGACTCTGCTAGCAAGAAAATCACGTTGGAGGTGGAGACCGCCGATACCATAGAAAGTGTGAAACAGAAAATTCAAGATAAGAATGGGATGCCCCTTCATCTGCAGAAATTAATTTTTTCTGGGAGAGAACTCGAAAATAACCGTTCCCTTCAAGATTACAATATCCAGAAAGAAGCTATTTTGCAGCTAGTTCAAATTACCATTCCAACCATTGTTACTCAGCCTTCTAGTATAGAAATCAAGCCAGGTAGTAGCCTTGCATTGTCAGTGGAATCAGATGAAAGCGATGAACTGCACTATAGTTGGCAGAAATGGGCTGATAATGAGTATGTTAATATCATCGGAGCTATCCACAAAAGCTATACAGTCGAGTTAGTTTCACCTAGTGATTTGGGGAAATATAGAGTCGTTCTAACGAATGAGTTGGGTGACACCATCAGTGATGAAGTCACTGTTTCATTGAAAAAATCCGAGACAGCAATGTCACTTGAAATAAGTCCTATAGGAGATGCAAACAGTGAAACAATCACTGTTACAGCGAGATTAATGGCTCAACCCAATTTCCCAATTGGAGGAACAGTGAGCTTCAAGGTTAATGGTAAAGAAATCGGTACAAGTACAGTACATAATGGCGTTGCAACAATCAGTATTGACCGAGTATTTGGCATGAATCTTACTGCAGAATATAGTGGTGATGCTTATTATCATGCAGTAAATGTAACTGACTACAAAATCCAACTTCCTGAGACCTCAGGCAAAAATACCGCAAACAAAATCACATTCTTTATTGCGGCACTATCTTTGGTAGCTTTACTACTCTCCACACGGAGAAAAAGCATAGGGAAACTCAACTAGCTTAATCTTTACTCATACCCGATTACCCTGGAAAGAGTTGTCGACTATTTGAATCGTTGGTCAAGTAGCGTTAATTGATCGTGCAGTTTAAGAAAGCGATTCTTCCATTCAAGTGAAAGTTCATCTATTATTAGGATTTTTTCTATCTTTGAAAGATCCTTCTGATGAAAATAGGCATGATGAATATCCATAATCGAAATCCGTTTGGGATGTCTCTCCACAAGTTCGATTTCCGATTGACTTGAGATGACTCCTTCTTCTAGTACACGAAAGAAATATCCAGTGTGGCCCAATACAATGATATTGCTCAACAAGGACTTAATTTGTGTGTGCTTATTAATCGTATCGCATGGAAAACGACCTTGTGAAACCTGTAGCACGGCATCACCAATTCTATAAATATCACCAATACATACTCTTTTCTCTGTCATTCCTAATGCAGTAATATTTTCGCCAAAAGCATTTCGGGGCAAGGAACGACCGAGAATTTGCTCCCAATTTAAATAGTGCTCATACGGATATAGACAGATAACGCGATCAGCTCCACCATGAAATTCATGATTTTCAACATCATCACCAACTACACATTCAGATGTTACTTCAAGCTGCTCAACCTGATCTTTAGAAATCCCAGATCGAAATTCTATGCCCTCGTGCGAGAGCACCTTTGGCTTTCCTTTGCTTAGATAAATGATTTGTTCCATCAGTTTTCACACCCTTATTTGAATTATCCACGCACCAGAAAAGCATAAATCAAATTCGAATCATCCAGGTAACGAGGTCGGTTGTAGTAAGCCCAATTTGACACTACATTTTTTTAAAAATAGCGTTTGAATTATTTTCGCGAAAATTAAGGAAAATTATGGCTGCAATCAACAGCAACAGCATAAATCCGACTGCAATGCTATAAACAATCTTTATGACAAAGGCAAAAAAGAAGCTCAAAGGTAGCATCACGATCATGCGGTCAGTATCAGGGTCAAGAAGCCACAAGTCGTTTGAAAAGCTTAACATGTGAAAAAAGTTCCAGAAGCTTGAGAAATCAATTGCGAACCAGAAAGCTAATAGCAGCAATAAAACAACAAAATCAATTGCCACTAAGATCATCGTTCTACTAAGGATTAGTAACCCCAGTTTCCTTTTGAGAGCAACAATTGTTACAAAGATCGTTGCCATTAACCAAAGTGCAACAGTTTTGACGATGCTGGCAAGATTAAACAATTTCAGAACATCTATCATATGCGATTTTTCTCGTTCATTAAAGAAACCTACCTGCTCACCTTGATAATTGAAGGTAACATCAAGATTGTCCGCCTTGCCCTGCATATAGCCCACTAAATTGTCTACGACTTTATGCAATTCCAAATCGGTAGTTCCAAGTTCGGAAGCAATTCCTAATTTCTCGAATTGTTGAAAGTAATTATCAGGGGTAAAAGCAACTAGTTCTATACTTTGGATAAACAAGAAAAGTAATGCCGAAACACAAAAGATAAACGACATTACATGGTACAGAAAATGAAATTGATGTTGTATTTTGAAAGCCTTTTTTGGATAAGCAAAACCTAATACTCGAAAAAATAAACTAGTTACGATATTCTTCACCTTCTATTTGGAAATATATTTATCTAATTGGATATGAATTTACTAATTGGATATGAATTATGTAACCTAAGATTTATGATCGTACTAAAGGATTGCACGAATCAAACATTCCATATGAAACAGGACAATCCGCTTGGATTGAATAATATGATTATTATACATAGTTCATACAATTTACTCAATCGTTGGTTAAACGGAAGACTGAATTTGTCGGTAACTACCCGAGACTCCTGACATGATTTCAATTATCATATTTTAGCCTTGTGGTATTGAAACTCTCGATCTATTCATTCATATTTTAACAAGAATTGTCGGTAGAAGACAATCTTTATTATAACGGAATTAACAATATTGTTGAATTCTTGAATCGAATTTGAAACCAAATGATTGGAAGTAGTCAGAAAAGACGACCATCTTTACTCATGACTGCTTTCTAACTGGTGCTCGATGCTTCGATCATATGAACTTTCTCTCTCAGATCCACAAAGATTCTTATATCAATTTATAGATATTTTTTCGGATAAAGATTGTGTTCAGAAGCGGGGAGATGATGTTAAGATGGTGTAAAGATTTGCGGGCATCTATATATCTGAACCAATTTTTCGAAATGATTTAACGATTGTTGTTTCGTAGGAAATAACATTTCTGGGAAAAGGCTATGGCAATCATCTGACACAGAAATGGCTTAGAAATTGTAATCTTGGGGAGTAGAGTTAAGCATGGCAAATATAATTTCATTGAATACTAATACTCCCATATCTGAATGCTTGCAAATGAGTAATTCTTGTACAAGCGTATTTATATGTGGTTTTGGACTAAGTGGCTCACGGCTCGCAAAATCTGAGCAGGAAAAAAGATTAATAAAGTGGCTGCTTGAAAGGAATCAAGCATTTCTTGGAATTGGCATGGTAGGGTTCAAGATATGTGATATGCCTTGGAATAAAGAGAGTTTTGAAGTAGATAAGCGTTTTCTCGTATCAGTGCTGAATGGAATAAGAAACAAGTTAGGTTGGGACACTTTAGATTTTGTGCCCAATGAAGAATTACTATTTTCATGCACAGATACTTTTGAACATTTATTAGAAGGATTATCTTTAAATGCAATCAATATTGAGAACACAGAAGAATGGCTAGAACAGTCATTAAAGCATAATACTAATTTTCAGGAGTTTCTCCTTTGTCCTAAACATAAAGTGTTGTTAACGTTATTTGGCTGCCAAGTTTGTACAGATTGTTGAATGCAATCATTGAGTCATCCTCAACGAGCAAAATTGTGTTCGACATATTATCACTCACTTTTTCACTTTTCTCAGTCTTATCGCCCCAGTGACAATCAATCCGATGCCGAGCAATACCAATCAACAACAAGCCTGGTGACTCCTCAAATTCTCCGTCAAACAGCTAAGTCCTGGGGAATCGTCTGCATTTTCAAGCATAAATAATACTGTGCCGCCTGCTACTCTGATAAGAACAGGTTTAAGAAATTTCTTCATTGTTTCATATTTCGCCTATCAGTTTTCAAAGTCTCATACTTGCGTTGGATTTCACTCCAGTCCCCTTCACCTGCATATGTTTTGAGTAACATACTAAGCTCTTTATCATCAAATATCTGATTTATTTCAGTAGCTATATCGAAATTAATAAGTAACAGCTTTGCTTTGTCAATATCATCAAACTTATCTATCACAGCTGTAAGCTTGGGTAAGAAACGTGCAGCGGTTTCGGGCGATTCTTTGGAGTACATCAAATCGTAGAGCACAGCAAAATCCTTTGCATACTTCTCATTGCCAAGTGTTCGCAGAGGAATGATCGTGTCCGAAGTTCTAGGCATACATATATAAAAAGTATTGCCACCTGTGTCGGTGAGCGTAAATCGATAGTCCTCACTGAGCTCACGTACTTTAGTGATTTTTGGTGCGCCTGTTCGTGGAATCTTTTCATAATAGGCTTTAAGGTTATTCGTAAACACATCGCAAAGACTGTACACATCTTCCGTTTGAATGAGGCACATAGTGGGATTTTCAGCAGGAACAAGTTTCTTATTCACCCAGAAATGCAGTGAAATATTCCCGTACTCCATAACAGCGTAGTAGCTCGACCCTCCGATAAGTTTGAACCCGAGAGCATTAAAAAATTCTACTTGCGCCGCCAAGTTGGGACATGGCAAAATTGGGATCACTTTATCCATTATTCATCTCCTCATATACGATTTTCGCACTTCAAAGCTGATTTCCTTCAATATAATGATTACACAGTTATTAAGAAAATGCGATGAATTTTGTTTAGCATTTCTCTTTGTTAGTATCCTTAGTTAAATATTAAGTCGCTTCAACTAGTATATATTTTATTGTAAATAAATGTAATTTAGAGCTTTGCAGAATCTTTCTTCGTCAATTTTTACATCATTAAATATCCTCACGAAAGGCTGAATTCTCACGAAAGGGTTGAAATGAAGGGTCTTGCAAATTTAGTCCAGTTCCGACAAATGACACGACATCATGATGATTCTCACTAATTAACCATGCTAACTTCTTTGATACAATATAGAAATCATTTCGCGAAGTGTTATCAAGAACCTGAATCAATTCTGGTAGACAGGCCTCATATACCCAGTATTTGTGTAGCCCTTCAATAAGCACCCACACAGCTTCATTTGGATCTTCAACAATATTCGGTAAAACTTTGTACCAAAGTGGATTGCTCTCAGGAATGATAAAAGCAAATGCAAGCGTAACTTTCTTGGAGTAATAACCCATATTAGCCCAATGAATTGTGTCTTTCCATCCGAATCCGTTTCTCCCTGACTTATCAACAAACTTCTCTTCAATCTTATTCAAGATAGATTGGTAACTTTGCTTGGAAACTTCATGAAAACGGCTACGATCAATTCCACACACTTTAATTGTTTCCTCAATTTCATTTCGAATTTCCATTGTCTTTTCTCCTAGTCCCTTTGACCAAACATCTTCCTTGTGACTTCTTGCCATGCATTAATCAATTGCAATTTCTCAAAATCCTCTACCCTTTACCAATCAGTCAAATAATATGGAATTTTGCCATTTCCCACTTTGTAATATGCCATAAAAGTAAACCTTGTGACTCAATCGGAACTGCATTTGCGTTTTTAACACTCAATATATATCAATTTAATTAAATCCAATGTCCAAAACTAGCACATTTTTGAAATGTTGAAACGAATTTCTACAAAATTATTTAAAATTAGAATTGTAAAAATTGGTTTTACAATCCACTAACTCCGGTTTATAATTAGGTAAATTTTTAGTATATTCTAAAAATATGTTAAGAAGCAAGTTTTGATTAGTACATGATAGTGCATGTTTCACATTTCAATTCAGGGAGGTAGGTTATATCAGTATTTGTAGGCAGCTCTAGAATTAAACAATATGGAGCATCAGAGCCATATACAAATCTAGCATTACAAGAGGCGATTGGGTCATTCCTAGTTAGCTTTTATCATGAAAAAGAGGGAGAAAATACAAATGTACATTACAAAAAAGAAATTTGCAGCACTGTTTATTTCATCGATTTTTGCTACACTCATGATGTTAACAATAAACCTTGGTGTAGCACATGCAGACGATAATAGAGACCCAAATGTTCCGCTCAATTTGGGAATAAACAAGCAGGTATTATATTCATTTCAAAGCAGTAGTAAGCCGATCATAGAAAAAGTGGGTCCGTTAAAGTCGAATTATCATGACAAGCAGGCGCTGGGGATTATTATTCCACAAAATACTAGTTTAAAAGTTAGACAAACGAATATTCAATTTGCAACTGATTTACAAATTGAATTCTTGAATAATGATGCCAAGTTAGAGAAAAGCTTTACGATCCCAATGGATGGCTCATGGGTAACATTAACAAACGATTCAGCATTGTCTGCCCCATTTATAGTTACCCCTTACGCTAGTAATCTAGAAATCCCTGCAATAGAGTATGAGATTACATCCACAATGGAGAAATTACCCTATTATACATACAAAGGGAATCAGGCTGCCTTTTTTCAATTATGGGATACTAATGACTCAGAATTTGCTGTCACAGTTGCTGACCGAGTGCAAATGCTTATCCCCAAAAAAGATAAAGAGGGATTACGTAATTTAAAGGATTTTCAATCCATTGATCAACAAATGGAGCATTATGATGCAATGGTTAAATTGTATGACAAGCTAGCAGGTGTTTCTGAGGATAATCCGAATCCGATTCATAAGACTCAAACAACGAAATACTTTGTTAAAGCAAATGTACATGGTGCTGGATCAGCATATTATTCTGGTTCCCATACAGCAGCAAATTCGGACACAATGGGCTGGTTTTACTTTGATAAAGGCTGGGGCTCTAATCATGAATTTGGTCACGGATACGATAGCATACCAGGTACTGCTGACATGCCTCTTGGTGAGGTGTGGAATAATATTTACTCCTACACCTTTGAACGCACATACCTTGCAGAGGAACTAGGCTGGTTGAATAAGGGATCAATTGAGAAAAAGATATTTGATGAACGAACTTTAAGCAACAAAGCTTATGCTCAATTTGACTTATCAGAAAGATTGTACTTTTTCGTAACAATGTTTGATGCAATTGGCATCGATAAACTAACATATTTTAACCAGAATTTCAGAGAAAAAAGAATGAGTGAAGGTGGGCTTGGTCGATTCACATCAGCCGATATGCTAGCACTTTATTTAAGTGAAAGCTCTCAGAAAAATGTTGCGCCTCATTTTGAAAGCTACAAAATAGAGGTAAGTAGCTTGATTAAAGAGAGGTTGAGAATGTATGATGGTCTGGTTTCCCTAAAGGAAGTTGTCAAGACAGAATCAAAAGCAACTGACATAAAGAATCTGTACGGTCTACCATCCATCTATTCACTTGTTTCCACCGATCAATTGAAAAATCAAAACATCTTTGGCGCTGTTGAAATTGAGCTTCAAATTGATGATAAAAATCAAATCATGAATAAAGAAGTTGTTATCAAGAATGGCCAAACTGAAGTGGCACGTGTGGCTTATAAAGGGGACAAGTTATCAATCCCGAACCTGCCTGTAGGTGTGTATACACTTTATCTTCCTTATGGAAACACTAACGGGTATTACAATATTGACAATCAAACGATCTATGTAAAAGAAGATGAGACGACCAAAAAAGTTGTTAACTATCAGAAAATAACTACTAAAGGGATCTCAGATAGTCAAACTATTCAGCTTCTCGGTTTAGGTGATGGTATGTTCGGCACAGTGAATGTCAACCAAGCTGAAAAGAAAGCAACAATAACTGTTAATGGGCAGCCGCATAGCTACTTTACTACAGCATATAGCAAGGTAGAAATACTAAACCCAGAAGGCAGTGTCATTTACTCGAAAGACTTTATTGGAAACGAAAATTATGCAGTCAAAGAAACTGTCGACATTGATACAAACTATAAGATTAAAGTTTATCATGCAGAGCCTACAAGGTTGCAGGTTTTCGATGAGCAACTACTAATGAAACTGCCGATTGTCAACACAACTGACAAAACAAATGAATTTATCGTGACTGAGTATGGATTGAAAAATGTAACCAATTCTGAAGATTTGAGCAAAAACGTTTTAGAAAGAATTGAGTCCTATGCCACAATAATCAGAGGGAACTTGAGTTCTGATGAAATCAAGGATGATGTTCACTTTAAAACCTATAGAAATCAACTTTTTGCCGCTATTCAGAATTTACCTGCTGACCAAAGACCAGCTTTAATGGAGAAATATGCAGATATTCTTGTGGATGACTGGTATCAAACCACCTTTCAACTGCTTGGCTTGAGTAGCTGGAACTTCGCCAATGTAGTGATTAATCCTGCAACCAAGAAAGCGACAGTTACCGTAAACACTGGACGGCCGCATGCATACTTTTCCAATACCTATGCGAAGATCTCAATATTAAATACAACTGGTAAGGAAGTTTACACCAAGGATTTAATCGGAAATGTAACCTATGATTTCTCTAATGAGACAATACCATTCGAGGAAGGGTATACTGTTAAAATCTATCATGCTGAATCTGACATAAGATTAAAAGCCTCTGATGTAACTGGTGAAATACCGATTACAAAAACACAAAATATGAGCGCTCTAACCATGATAAACGGGAAGCTAGTTGATACGACAAATCAAACTACAATAAGTTTGCATGGTCTGAGTAGCTGGAACTTCGCCAATGTAATGATTAATCCTGCAACCAAGAAGGCATATGTTACCGTAAACACTGGACGGCCGCATGCATACTTTGCCGATACCTATGCGAAGATCTCGGTATTAGATGCAACCGGTAAGGGAGTTTACACCAAGGATTTAATCGGAAATGCAACCTATAATTTCTCCATTGAGGAAACACCATTTGAGGAAGGGTATACAGTTAAAATCTATCATGCTGAATCTGACATTAGATTGAAAGCCTCTGATATAACTGGTGAAATACCGATTACAAAAATACAAAACTTCAGTGCTTTAACCATGATCAATGGGAAGTTAGTTGATACGACGAATCAAACTACAATAAATTTGCATGGCTTGAGTAGTTGGAACTTCGCTAATGTAATGATTAATCCTGCAGCCAAGCAGGCGTTTGTTACCGTAAATAGCGGACGGCCGCATGCATACTTTTCCGATACCTATGCGAAGATCTCGGTATTAGATGCAACCGGTAAGGAAGTTTACACCAAGGATTTAATCGGAAATGTAACCTATAATTTCTCTAATGAGGCAACACCATTTGAGGAAGGATATACAGTTAAAATCTATCATGCTGAATCTGACATTAGATTAAAAGCCTCTGATGTAACTGGTGAAATACCGATTACAAAAACGCAAAACTTCAGTGCTTTAACCATGATCAATGGGAAGCTAGTTGACACGACGAATCAAACGACAATAAGTTTGCATGGCTTGAGTAGTAGGAACTTCGCTAATGTAATGATTAATCCTGTTGCCAAACAGGTGTTTGTTACCGTAAACAGCGGACGACCGCATGCATACTTTTCCAATACCTATGCGAAGATCTCAGTATTAGATGCTGCTGGTAAGGAAGTTTACACCAAGGATTTAATTGGAGATGTAACCTATAATTTCTCCGATGAGGCAACACCATTTGAGGAAGGATTTACAGTTAAAATCTATCATGCTGAATCTGACACTAGATTAAAGGCCTCTGATGTAACTGGTGAAATACCGATTACAAAAACGCAAAACGCGATTGCTTTAACCCTAACAAATGGGAAGCTAGTGGAGGCAACAAACCAAACTACAGTGAACTTGTATGGTTTAGGTGATTGGAACTTCGCTAAAGTAGTTGTAGATCCTGCAACTAAGAAGGCGCTTGTTACCGTAAACAGCGGACAACCACATTCATACATTTCGAAAACATATGCGATAATCTCGGTATTAGATGCTGCCGGAAAGGAAGTTTACACCAAAGACCTAATTGGTAACATCGATTCAGGACAGTCCAAAGATTCAGTAGCAATAGATGAAGGATATAAGATCAAAATCTACCATGCTGAATCTGCTAACAGATTGTCAGCAAACAATTCGTTAGGCGACTTCCCCCTTACCAAAACGGATAATTTCAGTGTTCTGAAACTTGAGAACGGAAATTTAATTGATGTAAGCAACTCGGCCGAAGCAGTTACTTCTTCAAAAAACAAATGACAAATGGTCTTGTGCCAATTCCGACATTCTGTTCATGAAGTTCTTCTAGCAAGAAATTATCAGAAGTGACACTGACAAGAAACAACTATAACAACTCTTTCTCCATATGGATGAAGGAGTTGTTTTTTAGTTCGGGATTTCCTTCTTATCTGATTCCAGTTAAATTTAGGCATACATTATACGAAAATACCGCAACTCACTGGACAAGAAATGTGAATAAAGCAAGAATTTGCGACCTTTTTTAGAAGGTGCTAGATGGGCAATCCACCACAAGACATTTGCTACTTTTCAGGAATCAGAATAAAGTCGATTGCAATGTAAGCTTATCATTCCTGCCCTCTCGCTTCCGCCCAATATTGAGCATACAGAATCTCAAAATCAACCGTCACATTATAGTCGTATTTTGTTCAATAATTATACAAAACAATATAATTATTCTAATGTTATAATAATTTTAAACAAAATCACTTTTGTTCATGGAATTAATAGTATTTCCTGTGCTAAAGGGATCATCATCCGAAAAGGGTATTGGAGGTGCAAGAAATTAGTTTTACCAATAAAAAATGAAGGGAAGTTTGTTATGAAGAAGTTAAAGTTTGTACTCATGGCATTGCTAGTTGTACTTTTTATCAGTGGATGTAGCAATGACGACAAGAAGACCGGTGGCAACACCAGTGAGGAAAATACTACAGTAGCTGATCTAGATACAGTAAAGGCTCAGTTTAAAATGTTGGGGGATATCCCGATTCCTGCAGATAATCCAATGACAGCGGAAAAGATTGAATTGGGTAAAAAGCTTTATTTTGATCAAAGACTATCTGGAGACAACAAAACCAGCTGCATGAGCTGCCACGTTCCAAGTAACGGATTTGGTGATGGAAAAGCAAAATTTGTTGGATTCGAAGGTGCTGCAGGGGCAAGAAATAGCCCAACAGTTATCAACTCTGGCTATTACCACTCAAACTTCTGGGATGGTAGAGCAGCGAGTTTAGAAGAACAGGCAGTTGGACCGATTCAATCACCAGTTGAAATGAATCAAAATATGGATGCACTTATTGTAGAATTAAATGCAGTGCCTGAATATGTTACGTCATTCAATAATGTTTTTAATGATAGTATTTCGAAAGAAAATATTGGAAAAGCAATTGCTGCTTTTGAACGTACAATAGTAGTTAAAGACACTGCTTTTGACAAATACTTAGGTGGAGATGATAGTGCAATAACTGATGAAGCTAAGAAAGGGATGGAGCTTTTCGTTGGTAAGGCAGGTTGTTCCTCATGCCACATAGGTCCAAACCTATCAGACGACTCTTTCCGAAACACCGGAATCACTGGCGATGACGGCAGATTTACTGTGACGAAGAAAGAGGTAGATAAGGGTAGATTTAGAACACCTACGCTACGGGCTTTGACACAAACTGCACCATTTATGCATGATGGAAGTCTTGCAACTATAGAAGATGTTGTCAAATATTACAACAAGGGCGGTGGCAGTGACCCTAATAAAGATCCATTAATGAGACCACTTTATCTAACAGATGATGAAGTTAAGAACTTGGTTGCGTTTTTAGAAAGCATGGGTGGGGAACCTATAAAGGTTGCTGCACCAAAATTACCTTAACCACAATTATAACTAGGTGTAACCACTGATTTGGTTGATTGATCAGTAGGTAGCACCTAGTTTTTGTAAGCTTGAATTACTAAAGAGATGTTCCCTCTTGATCATTTCCTTGACACTCTATTTCTTGATTTGTTTGACTGGAGCGGAGGCTCTTCCATCCAGAAATCCTCTTCTGATTTCCCTCAAAAAAATTCCAGCAAAAATCATTTTACTTGATTTTTTCCTGGAATAATTCTGTTTGTAATCCCGTTTCTTGTTAAAAAATATAGAGTAGAAATGAGAGAATACTCTATGTGTGCGAAAGGAAAGGCGTAGCATACCAGTAGTTTGTTGCTAATCCTGATACCGATTAAGATAGCGAATGCTTTGTGGTAATTTTCCATCTCGCTTTGTTAAAAAAGTGCATAAATATCTAGATATTCGCGCATTTTTTTCCGCGCGAGATGAAAAATTTCCGGACAAATCATTCACTATTTTAATCGGTAATCAGCATAAGTTCTTTCAGAACTTAGACTACTCTCCCTTTTGGTTCCTCAGGAAACTGTGCTGTCCCTTCTGTGCACCTTCGCTAGAGCTTAGAGCAGAACGGCACGGCGTATGCAAGACTTGAGTGACAAAGCAGGTCGGAATTTCTGCCATTTCTACTCTATATTTTTAACCGGAAACAGGATAAGCTAGAGCATTAGTTATTCTCATAAAACATTTTAATTTCCGTACCACTTGGAATTGGAATAGGATTGTTTTGAAAAAGATATCGAACTGCCCACTCACGCTTTGATGAATTGTAATACTCACATAGTAATAACTGCATATTCTCTTTCTGGATCGTGTAAAGCACATACATGCTTTTATCTGTTTGACTATCAAAGAAATGACCACTCATACTAATACTATTTCGATCAAGAAAGTCTTTTAGTTTAACATAATTATTTGGAGTAACTGTTCGCCATGAGTTTAACGTATTTAGGTCTTCTGAACTAAGTAGACTTTCAATTGTTACTTTCGCTGGAGGCTCTTTAGTAAGTGTTTGTATAGGTAAGGTTATCGGCAAGACTTCCTGTAATGGTCTGGAAGGCTCAGGCTGGTTTAGATTTTTAAAAAAATAAATTGTTCCAATACTGCCCACGAGTGCAATTGTAATTGCAGGAATCTTAAAAGCTGTTAACGAAGCTAATACCGATCTTCCAGCAGTTACACCAGCTACGCTAGTAGTTATTGTTGACATGACGATTGTTGGTTCAATCCCTCCCCAAATAGCTTGTTGTAATTCTATCGAACCTAATTTATTAACCTGCTCTTGAAACATTGGTCCCAATAGTGGAAATCCAACAACACCGTACATTTTGTTGCCTCTGCTATTAATTTCTGCAAATTTGGATCTAAGTTTTGACCTAGCTCTCGTTAACTTATTATAGATTGCTACTTCTGTCGTACTAAGCAAAGAAGCAATTTCGCTTATTTCACACTCTTGGAAGTAGTAAAGAATGATTGTTTGCCGCTGCGCTTCAGAAAGTTCATTGATAAAGGAAAATATCTCATCATGAAGCTCGTTTTGTAAAAACTCATCTTCTGGGAGCATTAATTTCCTAGTTTCAACAACCTCTACTTTAGTTTCATCGATAGAGTCAGTTTTTTTATTTTTCCTTTTCCTTAAAAAATCCATACAAAGATTGAAGGTTATTCTTCGAATCCATTCGTTAAAAGCGCAATCGCTTTTTAAATTTTTTATCTCTGAATACAGTTTTATGAAGACTTCTTGAACTACATCCTTCGCATCTTCATCATTTTTTAAGTAAGAACGGGAGAGAAAATACACTGTTTTCCACATTTCTAAATATAGTTCTTCAAAAGCAGATTTATCATTTTGCTTCGTTCTTGAAACAATCTGGGCAATTTCTGAGTTTTTCATCTCAACCACCTTTCTTAAAATCCGGAAAAATACCACCTTGACAAAATCCGATGTGGATAAACCACATCGGAAATTATCAAGTAAGGAATGACCTTAATTTGATCTACGTTTTCTGCTATTTGCCATTACAGCTAGCGCTATAATGAAAATTGGTAACATACTACGAGCGGTGTCACTTGTTTTCGGAATTACGATACTTCCGTCCGTAACAGTTCCCTCTGAAACTTGTTCGTGTTTAACACCATCAAGGATAAATGAATAGTAACCCTTGTTAACCAAGATTTCCCCAGGGCTTGATTTCAATACTTTGAAAGTAAACACAATCTTATTGCCAAGTCCAAAATCAGCTGGTACAGTTCCAAAGCGAAGTTCTATGGAAGTAATGTACTCACCATCTGTAAGTGCTGGTGCTTTAAAACTATACTCTTGTTCAGCACTTATACCTTCATGTAGTGTTATCTCATTTGATTTATTTGTTGAATAAACTATATCATATTTGATTCCAGTTCCATTAGTAAAAGCTGGAACAACCGCACTTACAAAGGATAATCCTTTGGATTTTGGTGTATCACCGATTCGATAATCCTCAACTGAGGAAGAAGCAGGGTTACCGAATCCTGAAATTGTATAGTTCAAAATGTCGCCTGTCTTCACATTCACTTTATCAGGCATTTTCAAAAATTTCTCCTGAGCTGGTCTACTTGGTACAGTAGCAGACGCTGGTTCACTGGTATTTCCAGATGGGTCAGTCTGCGTTGCAGTGACCTTCTCACCTGGTCTAAGCGGATTTGGCGATACTACTGTCCAAGTACCATCAGGATTTACGATTGTTGAAACAGAACTTCCATCAGGAAGCGTTACTGTGACAGTTGCTCCTGGCTCGCCTGTTCCAGTGATAGTCGTACCCCCAGGCTCAATTGGATTTATAACTGGTGGGTTTGGAGCAATAGTGTCAATTACTGTTGCATTCACTGTAACACTTGTTCTCTTGGCTGTTTTAAAAGTAACAGGGTATACGCCACTTTTGGATTGTACTGCCGTCATATCAACGGATTCGATTTCCACTTTCGCGCCTGTTTCAGAGTCAAATGCTTCTGCTTTTGCTAAGTTGATGACCTCTGCATTAGTGATCGTTGCTACTTGTGTATCGTTAATCACAAAGTCATTGGCACTAATTATTTCTTTGTTTGTTGGATCAATAATCACTTTGTCTTTGACCGTTGCTTTGACCGTAACACTAGTTTCTTTCGCTGTCGCAAATGTAACATCATAAACACCAATTGCTGCTTTCAATGTGGACTTATCTACCATGACGACAGCTACTGCTGCACCTGTCTCAGTGTCAAATGCTTCTGCTTTCGCAAGGTTGATTAACTCTGTAACCGTAACCGTCGCTACTTGATCTTTGCTGATTATAAAATCGTTTGCGCCAATTGCTTCTTTTTTTGCTGGATCGATGATTACATGATCTTTTACAGTCGCTTTAACTGTTACACTGGTTTCTTTTGCTGTCGCAAATGTGACATTGTAAACACCTGTTGCTGCTCGTAATGCGGATCTATCCACTTCTGCAACAGCTACTGATGCGCCTGTCTCGGTGTTAAATGCTTCTGCTTTTGCTAAATTAATTAGCTCTGCATCTGTAACCGTCGCTACTTGATCTTTGCTTAACATAAAGTTATTCGCACCAATTGCCTCTTTTTTGCTAGGGTCAATGATCACATTGTCTTTGACTGTTGCCTTTACCGTTACGCTTGTTCCTTTTTCTGTCGCAAATGTAACATTGTATTCGCCTGCTGCAGGTTTTAGTGCGGATTTGTCTACTTTGGTAACAGCTACTGCTGTACCTGTTTCTGTATCAACTGCTTTGGCCCTCGCTAAATTGATTAACTCTGCATCTGTAATGGCTGCTACTTGATCTTTACTGAGCATAAAGTTGTTCGCGCCAATTGCCTCTTTCTTTGATGGATCTATAATCACGTTATCTTTGACTGTTGCTTTGACCGTTACACTGGTTCCTTTCGCTGTCGCAAATGTGACATCGTATTCGCCAACTAGTGCTTGTAATGCTGTCCGGTTCACTTTTGTTACTGCTACTGGTGCGCCTGTCACAATGTCAATCGCCTCTGCATTCGCTAGGCTAATGAGTTCTGCATCTGTGACTGTTGTTACATGATCTTTACTGATCATAAAGTTGTTTGCACCAATTGCCTCTTTCTTTGATGGATCTATAATCACGTTGTCTTTGACTGTTGCCTTGACTGTTACACTGGTTCCTTTTTCTGTCGCAAATGTGACATTGTATTCGCCTGCTTCTGCTACGAGCGCAGATTTGTCTACTTTTGTAACCGCTACTGCTGCACCTGTTTCTGTATTAAATGCTTCTGCTTTTGCTAAGCTGATCAACTCAGTATCTGTTATTGCTGCTACTTGTTTTGCTAAGCTGATTAGCTTTGCATCTGTTATTGCTGCAACTTGATCTTTACTAAGCATAAAGTTGTTTGCACCAATCGACTCTTTATTGCTTGGATCAGTGATCACATTGTCTTTCACTGTTGCAACAACGGTTACACTCGTTTCTTGGGCTGTCGCAAATGTAACATTGTATTCGCCAACTGCTGCTCTTAGAGCCGATTTATCCACTATAGTAACAGCTACTGGTGCGCCTGTTTCTGTATTAAAGGCTTCTGCTTTTGCTAAACTGATTAGCTCTGCATTGGTGACTGTTTCTACTTGACCCTTCGCTAGCATAAAGTTGTTTGCGCCAATTGCTTCTTTTTTGGTTGGATCAATGATTACATGGTCTTTTACAGTTGCCTTGACTGTTACACTGGTTTTATTTGCTGTCGCAAATGTGACATTGTAAACACCTGTCACTTCTTGTAATGCGGATCTATCTACTGATGCAACTGCTATTGGTGCACCTGTTTCGGTATTGACTGCTTTTGCTTTTGCTAGGGCGATTAACTCTGCATCTGTAACAGTCGCTACTTGATCTTTACTGATCATAAAGTCATTTGCACCGATCGCCTCTTTTTTGCTAGGGTCAATGATCACATTGTCTTTGACTGTTGCTTTTACAGTTACGCTTGTTCCTTGCTCTGTCGCAAATGTAACATCGTATTCGCCTGCTACAGGTTTTAGTGCTGTTCTGTCTACTTTGGTAACAGCAACTGATGCGCCTGTTTCTGTATCAA
>JAVBKB010000178.1:0-34027 GCA_031554275.1 Caryophanales bacterium
AGTCTCAAAAAAACGTTATATTATCCCTTGTAATTTGAGGGTAATATAACGTTTTCTAATTTTGATAAGACTAGCGACAATTACTTTTTCTGCAAAACCTCATGTAATTTCTCATCGGAGTTAGCCCACATTGTTGCATCAAATCCTTGTAGAAATTCCATCAATACTGTTTTGGACTTTTCATCCATATGTTCGACAATGATTTGTCTTTTCATCGATTTATCCATGCGGTTTACGTGTTCAGCTAAATTCTTATAGCCTCGTTTAGCTTCAGCATCGATTAACATTTCACAAGCTGTTACACCTGTGTAGAAGCTCCCTTTCGCTCCTTCGTCAACAGTGACCCATACGAGCCAGAACAGTTTGCCCTCTGGTACTTCAGCTTTATCAGTGGTGAACTTAATGCCCTTCTCCACTGTACTACGAGCATGTAATGCCCCGATATCAACAACTGCAGTCATTGCTTCCACATCAATAACCACAGGCGAAATATTCTCCAGACTGAGTGAACCAAGTCCATATTCATTTGGTTGATGACCCTTACGTTTGTTGACAATATTAAATCCAATATTCTTTTTTTCCATAGAATTCACCCACTATTTTTATAAAAATATTTGCGATAAAATTATTTGCACAAATTGTTTAAAATTGTTTTACACGTTGATTCACATAATGATTGGCGATAAAATATCGAAAATAAAGTTTGATACAACTGGCATGAACGTACTAAATATCGGTTTAATAATTACTTCATTAAGTGGCTTAATCAATACGATTGCTAAGAAAATAAACATGCCATACTTCTCAAGTGGCTCCAGAATATGACGCTTATTGTTTGGCATTAAATCTGAAACAATTCTGTATCCGTCAAGTGGCGGTATTGGAATCAAGTTGAAAATCATCAAAACAATATTTGTACTAATAAATACTTCAAAAAACATCTCGAGTCTGTGATCAAGCTGATAATCTCCGGATTTCAGCATCACCATGTAAATGATAGCCGCAACAAAAGCCATAAAGAAATTACTTAATGGCCCGGCAATAGTTGTCAGAATACCTGCAAGTCGAGGATTTTTGAACCAAGAATAATTCACTTGCACTGGCTTTGCCCAGCCTAGTCCAGCTAGAATTATCATCAAAAGTCCCAACAAATCAATATGAGCAACTGGATTGAGTGTTAATCTTCCTTGATTTTTGGGGGTTGGATCACCAAATTTAGTTGCCACAAATGCATGTGCAAACTCATGTACTGTAAATGCAATGATAACGGTAATCACTAAGTATGGAAATTCTTCCATGTTAAGTCCTGGTATTGTCATATTCGCTCCTAACCTTAACTTTACGATTTGTTTTACTGCCCAATTCCACTGGTTCTTTTGTATTTGAATCATCAAGTCTCAAGAGCCGAACTACCATTCTCAGCTTGGTTTTTTCAACTTGATTTTCCACTTCAAAGTGTAACATACCTCAATGCATAAGTTCTATTGTATTTCAATATCACATGAACTACAATTTAATTGTCTACAAGTTATTCTATTGCAGAAAAGCAATTTTTTTACCGACTAAGCTGATACACTTTTAACTAAATAAGAAATCGGGGTGGTAAGAATGAAGTTGTTTGTACGCGTTAAGGCAGCTGGAAAACGCAAGGATGTGTTGCAGCTGGAACCAATTGAAATCCCAGAAGAACTTGTGCGAATCAAAGATGTGATTACTTTCATTGTAAAGCAAAATGTAAATGCGTATAACAATCGGCAAATAGATGCACCTTTATTTAAGTTTTTATCGAATCAAGAAATTGCTGACCTTGCCCATATTGGCAAGATCAGTTTCGGGGATCGTAAGAACGAAGCACAGCAGGACGAGCAAGAGGCAATCGATAATGCATGGCAATGTTACCAGGACGGTATCTATCGGGTACTCATTAACGATCAGGAAATATTGGAATCAACCCCCCTCCAGTTTAAAGAGCAAGATGTTTTGACTTTCATTAAGTTAACCATGCTCGCAGGTCGTATGTGGTAGCTCCAAACCATTTTGAATCGAAAGTACAGCTCTTGTTTGTCCATTGACCTTCATTTGCTGTAATCACATGGAAGAGAGGAAATCTAATGAGCAATCAGTATCAACAGTATGTGCAGGAAGTGACAGAGAAACTTGAACAATTAGTCGAAGGAAATTCTAAGTTAAGTACAATTTTCAAAAGTAAAAAGAGTTTGTCATCTGATAGTCAGAAGGCCTTAAAAGCCTATCTTGAGTATCGAGATGCAGATTACAATATTAGGGATCAAAAAAAACATGCATTAATTGAAATTCTAAACAAGAACAACCCTACTGATTTAGTGGAAGTTTTTAATCGCTATTTTCACCCAGTTTTCGAAATTGTTGCGAACACAGAGGTTGCAAATAAATTGGCGAAAGTAGCAGGTCGCCTTACGGACTATGTGTATTCCTTTTCATCATATCGGCGCTCATTTCGCACAAAGGATATCCAGTTCTACATTGAGACTTTCATTGGTCAATTAAATACCTTATTCTTTCCATGGAAAGATTTCAACATGGCAAGCTATCTTAGTACCCCAAGTAATGAGGATGACCCAAAGATGGCATCAATTCTCTTTAGTGATCTACTAGCACTAGAAATTGATGAGAAGAATCAAGCGGTCATTGATGCTGTCAAAGATATTTGCTTGGGCGACAACAATACACAACTACTTAGTCACGACATTGTTCGTGCTATGGTGCGCTGTAATGATCCCGAAATTCATAAGTTACTCTGTGATCTGTTACTTGCTGCGCGCTTGCAAGAGGGATTGCGCCAAGTGATCTTGGAAAATGCCGACTGTGGTCGTGTAGAAGCACTGCAAATGCTAATGAAAACTGTTCTAGATAACAACCTACTACGTTACTCCTCTGCTATGCGTGCAGTGGGCACTTGGATGGGACTTGGTTACGAGTATGAAGATAAGCGTGTGATCGAAAAGGTCACCAGACTTGGGTATACCTATTTACTTGATGCGGATGCTAGGTCTGCTGCAATCACCAGTAATGATGTGATTGAGATGTACGCAGCGCTTTGGTCAATATCTGTTTATGAGCTACAAGATTTGATGACCAGTTTAGAACAATTAATGAAGGGCAAGAAGTACCAACAGCTTGTTGCACTATACTTCTTTCGGCTTCTTGAAAATCTAGAGCAGCAGACGAAGATTGCCACCCGCTACCTTGATGAGACTGACCTTGACGTACTGGCCTATGTGATGTCTTTATACAATGTTAGCTTTGGGTGGGCCTATAACCAAAAGGATTTTCAAAAGAATTGTCAGAGTAACAACCCTATCTTACAAGATAAGAAGGTACGTGATGAGCACTTTGATAAGCTAATGAAAATAGTGAAAATCATCCCGCCCAAGGGCCATACCGTATCTCAAAAACCATTTGAATGGACAAGTTGCCAGTTAAACCCTGAGAGTATTTTCTCGAGTTTACTTGCGATTACTGGTTATGACTTTGATTGTGACAAAATAGCTGCATTAATCGATGTCATGGATTCATGTGATTCGAACAATCGCATGCGCTTAATCCAATTCATAATTGCAACACCAAATAATGATAAAGAGCGCACATATCTCTTCAAATGCCTTAACGACAAGAGTATGGCAGTTCGTCAGCAGGCAGTAAAGAATATTGAGAAAATGCAGCTAAGTGATACTGAGTTACTTCAGATTCAAGACCTCATGAAGTTAAAAACAGGCGACCTGCGTCAAAACGTAATGAAAATCATTTTAAACCAAGAAGAAGGACAAACTTTGGCTGCTGTCAAAAGCTTAGTGTCTGACAAAGTTGTCGAGAAGCGGCTTGGTGGCTTGGACATGCTGTCACAGCTTGTAAAGCAAGAGAAGCTATCAAGAGCTGCCGCATCGGAATTTATTGCTGCTATGCCAACGGTTACTGATAGAGAGCAAATTCTAGTTGACCAACTTTTGTCCGAGGAAGTGGCTTATAACTCTGAGAATGGATTTGGCATGTATGATCCAAACGTTCGCCCATCCTTTCCACCATTGCAACGAGATGAGAACCATACATTGACATCACTATTTTCCATGGATCTGAAGCGGTTTCAGCAATTATTTGATTCCCTCGTTACCAAAATCATCGCGCACAAGGAGGCTACTTTCAAACAAATAAATTATGATGATTCTGAAATTGATGTTGTCTTCGGCACCGTTCGGTGGCTACCGAAAATCGCTAATCAAGATAACAGCGCCCCTCCTAGTCTAGATGACTTCCCACTTGCAGAAGTGTGGCGAGCGTGGATAAAGGAAAACAATGTGCAGCTTGAAGAGATTTATTACTTTAGATTTCTTGATTCCATGAAAAACTGGCAATTTGACTATACCCTTCAATATAAAGAGCTCAGTCACCTAATCGAGAAGCATTTCCAGTATAAAAAGGCATGTGATTCGCTTGATTACGTGGCAAAAAAAGAGTATGCCGGTCTTGCGATTCAAATTATGAAAGTCCTACTATTGGAGTTTTCAAATGAAGAGCAGTTCGTCTTGATTTCTGGCGCGTTGATTGATTTAATGCAGTCCGTTTCTGAAGAAGAATGGAGCAAAACCTATGTCGAAAAAAGCTCTAACTATCGTGGCGAATACACAACAAAATACAAGTTTGCTGACAGCCAAGAAGTGCAATTTCTCTTAAACAGTTTAAATTCGGACGTTGAAGATGAGCAGTTCAAGAAGTACTTAGCAATCTGCTACCAGCTTGGAAGATTAAGTGGGTTAACAAGTTATCGTATTAGTGAAGTCGATGTTGCTCGTGGAGTGACATTGGATGTCATACCAAAAGATTTGTTGTACAGGATCCTCTTTCTACAAAATCCAGTTGGGCAGATGCGATCATATACTGGTAATCTAGGGAAGTTCCAAAAGGAGTGCCTAGAGAAATACCCAATATTAAAAGAGGCGATCGCAGAAATAGTAACTCGAGTCATCGAAATTGAGCTGAAGCGAGGCGACAGTGAGACGCCTACAAGTCCGATGGCAAAGGCAATTTACTATCATGAAGGAGCTGAAACCTTTACGGGATTACTAGTTGCGCTTGGTAACGAAACTTTTACAAGGGGCTATAGCTACTACTCTGGGGGATATACCAAGAAAGATGTGCTTTCCAGTTTATTGAAAGCTTGTCACCCTTCTAAAGATGATACAGCTGCAACAATGAAACAAGCACTAAACGGGCGAATTAAAGACAAACGCTTACTTGAAGCTGCCATGTATTCACCTAGTTGGATTAAGTATGTGGGCGAGCTACTAGGTTGGAAGGGGTTAGAGAGTGCGTCTTGGTATTTTCATGCCCACACCAATGACAGCTTTTCTGCAGAGAAAGAGACAGAGATTGCCCGCTACTCACCAATTACACCTGAAGAATTCAATGATGGTGCTTTTGACATTGATTGGTTTAAGGACGCTTACAAAACACTTGGTAAGGCTAAATTTGAAATGCTCTATGACTGTGCAAAGTACCTCTCTGATGGAACTAGTCATCGCCGGGCACAGTTGTATGCAGATGCAACATTGGGTAAGCTCAAGCTACCTGAAATTATGAAAGAGATCAAATCGAAACGTAATCAGGATAAGCTACGCAGTATGAGTTTAATCCCTTTGAAGAAGGATAAAGCAGCCGATGCTTTGAAAAGATATGAATTTATTCAAGCATTCCTCAAAGAAAGTAAGCAGTTCGGTGCACAACGTCGAGCAAGCGAAGCGAAGGCAGCTAACATTGCATTAGAGAATTTAGCACGAAATATGGGTTATCAGGATGTTCTTCGTTTCTCTTGGAGCATGGAGACATTGAAAATGCAGCAGTTAACAAAGTATTTTGAGCCAGTAAATGTAGAAGGTGCTGATATATCAATTCATATTTCTGATGCTGGAATTGCAGAAATGGTTTGTGTGAAGGATGGTAAGCAGTTGAAATCTGTGCCTGCTAAGCTTAAGAAGCACAAATTAATTGTTGAATACAAGGAAGTCATCATCTCCTTGAAGAATCAATTCAAACGTGCCAAGGCAAGCTTAGAGAAATCGATGGAGAATCAGGATACTTTTCTGTGCACTGAACTTCAAGCATTGATGGACCATCCAGTAATTGCACCACTTTTAGGGAAGTTAGTGTTTAGGAGTGACGATGAAGTTGGCTTCTTTAGGGAAGGTGCATTAGTCGATGCTGAAGGAAACACCATCCAGCTTGACGGCGCAACTGAATTGTCAATTGCCCATTCATTCCACCTCTACAAATCCGGAAAATGGAGCAAATTCCAACGATACGCCTTTGAAAATGAATTGCTGCAACCATTTAAGCAAATCTTCCGTGAGTTGTATCTAATCAATGACGATGAGGCAAGTGAGAAGGTCAAATCTCGTCGTTATGCTGGGCACCAAGTCCAGCCAAAGAAAACTGTAGCTCTATTGAAAAGTCGAGGCTGGACAGTGGACTATGAAAACGGCTTACAGAAGGTTTACTATAAGGAAAATATTATTGCAACGATCTATGCAATGGCTGATTGGTTCTCACCATCTGATATAGAAAGCCCAACTCTTGAGACAGTCCAGTTCTTTGATCGAAAGGATTACGGAACCAAACCATTTGAGGAGATTTCACCAGTACTCTTCTCTGAAATCATGCGGGATGTTGATTTAGTGGTCAGCGTAGCGCATGTTGGTGGGGTTGATCCTGAAGCCAGCCATTCTACTGTCGAAATGCGGGCATCAATTGTTGCAGAGCTACTTTCTTTGCTGAAAGTGGACAATGTAACAGTGAAAGACCGTCATGCGATTATCCAAGGAAGCTTGGGTGAATATACAGTACACCTTGGCAGTGGTGGTGTACACAAAATGGGTAAGGGCGCAGTCAACATTTTGGCAGTGCAAAGTCAGCATCGGGGTAGAATTTTCTTACCATTTGCAGACGAAGACCCTCGCACTGCAGAAATCATGTCGAAGATCCTACTACTAGCCGATGATAAAACGATTAAAGATCCAAACATCCTTTCCCAGCTGAAATAAGTCCAATAGATGCAAGCCTACTAATGAGTTTCTGCTTGCAATTTCGAAACCGTTATGGAAACATATTGTTTGTAAAACAATTTAATATGTTAGGAGAATATGTATGCCATTTGTTACAGTTCGCATGCTTGCAGGTCGCACTGACGAGCAAAAGAAAGCACTTATTGAGAAAGTAACTGACGCAGTTTGTGAGACAGCCAATGTACCACCAGAAAGAGTGCATGTCTTTATCGATGAGTTGGAGAAGGAACACTACGGTCAAGGCGGAAAGCGTTTGATCGATTAATTCTGAGAGATGACCCAGAAAGAGGGATGCACCCGCATCCCTCTTTCTCCATTTACCCTATTTCAACTTTAACAATTGCATAATTGCATCCTTCTCTTTGCTTGTAGGCAGTGCCTTTATTAACTCTTTGGGGAAATAAAGGTATCGAAAGACTGCCCTCTTCCCCATGATTGTTGCCACAATGCTTGAGTGCATCGAGAGGTCTTCACAACGACCATCTGCTAACAATAACGAAACTGGTTGGCGTACCTTATCGCTAGGCATGTATTCATCATATCCAACGTTTGATGAAGCATTCACAGACAAGTAATATTCTGAGTTGATGCCGACAGCATGAAACAATTGTTTCAATTCTTCGAAAATCCGTCGATTTTCATCTGTATCTGCAAATTCTATGTATCTAAACAAATTTCTATTCAGAAAACGCTTACATAAATCACTTAAGATTTCATCGCTTTCATTTTGCCACTGACTAAAATAGAAAGTGCAAACCGCTTCGTCAAGAGTCAAATAATCATGGACTGTCACTTTTTCTTCAAATATTGTCATGAAGTGCTTTGGTGCAGTCTCAAAAGCGTAGTGAGCACGATAAAGTTCCTTTACTCGGTCAAAAATCTTCGTAAGGATAACTTCGTTACTGCTACTAGCGGGATGAAAATAGATCTGTAAATACATTTGATAGCGGCTCATGATGTAATCTTCCACAACATGCACTCCACTTGCCTTTATCAAAAGTCCATCTTTACTTGGTCTGATGACACGCAACATCCGCTCCATATCAAACTTCCCATAACTTACACCAGTATAGAAAGCATCTCGTTGTAAATAATCCATTCTATCTGCATCCACTTGGCTTGATATTAGACTAACAACTAACTTGTTTTCATAGGTTTTGCCAATAACACTCGCTACTTTTTGTGGAAAATCAGCCGAAACCTGCTGCAAAATACTATTAACCTCTGTATTTCCCATAATGATTTTCTGTGAATAATCTTCATGATCTAAATCAAATACTTTTTCAAAGGAGTGAGAGAATGGTCCGTGGCCAATATCGTGTAACAATCCAGCACAAAGAGCTAGCAGGCGTTCTTCATTATCCCACTCATCGCTGCCGACAAATATTTCATCGATAATCCGCCTTGTGATTTCATATACACCAAGCGAATGATTGAAGCGGCTGTGTTCAGCACCATGAAAAGTTGTACTAGAAGTTCCTAACTGTTTGATTCTCCGTAGTCTCTGAAACTCTTTTGAATCAATAAGTGCTTTAATAACACTATCCTGCACATAAACATAGCGGTGGATTGGATCACGAAATACTTTTTCTTCTTCAAGTTTGCTATTAAATATTTCCACAAAATCACCTCACAATTATTTTGCTAAATCGTATTTTCCAAATTAGAGTTTTAGTGTAAAATGATTGTATTACTAAATTACTTTTTCAATACCAATCTCTTCTTGATTTTTTCAATCAGTTCTTCCTCAGATGCAGCACTGATTGGACGATTATTCACAAAAGCGAATACCTTTGTCCGCCCTGGTCCACAATAGGATTGGCACCCAATCTCAATAGTCGCTGTTTCATCAAGTTTTTTTAGTTGCGGGATTAATGTTTTTAGATTTGTCGCGAGACATGAATCGCAGATGCGAAATTCTGTCATAATAGGATACTCCTTTATTAATAGCTATACTTGATTATATTGTAACACTATTGAGCAAGCAATAAATTAACAGTATTATGTGGAATCTTATATACTAATTCCTAACGAGGTATATTTTTGATAATGAATGACTATTCTAGTTGCTAGAAAATGAATTTTTGATTTTTGAAATTTTAGGAGAGAGCAGGATATGAAAATTAGACAAGATGCATGGACTGAAGAAAATGACCTTTTATTAGCAGAGACAGTTCTTCGCCACGTTCGCGAGGGTAGTACGCAGTTAAATGCGTTTGAAGAAGTTGGCGACAGGCTAGACAGAACATCTGCGGCATGTGGTTTCCGCTGGAACTCGGTTGTACGACAACAATATGAACAAGCACTTTCGTTAGCAAGAAAACAACGCAAGCAGCGTCAAAGAATGCTAGGAACTGAACAAAGTGGCAAAAAGAAGATTCTCTATCAGCCACCAACACTATCAGATTTTGAATCCTACTCAGAAATGTTGGAACAACAACTAATCAATGTTGAAGTTGCTGCTGAATTAGCGCCGCCTGTTTACTCACAAAAAACAGTTTCGGCATCATTGAATGAGGAATTAAACTTAGATGCCATCATTCTATATTTACAAAATTTCCGAAAAAATGATGCGACGATGTTGGCACTTAAATCTGAGAATGAGCGTCTACGACTAGAAATCAAAGAGCTTTTTGCAAAAACTGCTGAATTGGAAAAGCAACTGGGTCATGCACAAAAGAATTCTTTCACAATGCAAGAGGATTACGAAACGTTGATTAATATTATGAATAAGGCGAGAAAGATGGCCATGATTGAAGAAGATGACCGTCAGGCAACCAAGTTCAAAATGGATCGTAACGGCAATCTTGAGAAAATTGCAGAATAGTCACGATTAGAAACTGAGGCAAACCTCCTAACCCAAAACCAGAGCAAAATCAGATTCACTGATTTTGCTCTGGTCATTTATCCTAATTGTCATTAGAGATGCAACTTAAAACTCGATAAAATTTTCAAAGACGAGGAATAATTTACGAAGGATCGCAGGACTATCCTAGGAAATTATGACGAAGTATTTGGGAATCTTTAGTGAGTTTTAATTAGGTTTAGGTTAAATAAGTTTTCTTGAGATCCAGATTGCTTTCGGTGGAGACAACTGGATTCAGATTGCTTTCAGTGGAGACTACTGGATTCACATTATTTGATTACTTATACTCAGGAAAGTAGAAACAACCAATTATTACGCCTTCGTAGCGGTCAACCCTTCCTCCTGTAGTTGTTTGCATTGTAGCGCTGTAAGAAGAGCCAAACAATAGGCATCATCAGCTGTGCAGCCTCTTGATAGGTCATTTACTGGTTTATTGAGTCCTTGCAGAATTGGGCCGATTGCTTCCAGACCGCCTAATCTTTGCGCAATTTTGTAACTAATATTACCTGCATCTAGGCTCGGGAAAACGAAAACGTTTGCATTCCCTTGTAATGGAGAGGTTGGTACTTTCTTTTTTGCAACTGTCGGGATGATCGCTGCATCAAACTGAATTTCTCCATCAACAACAAGATGAGGCGCACGCTCCTTCACAAGTGCTGTAGCGTCTGCTACCTTCAACGATTCCTCGGCAATTCCAGATCCATGTGAAGAAAAGCTGAGCATTGCGATGCGAGGTTCAATGCTTAAGGCTACTGCTGTTTGCGCGCTTTCTATTGCGATTTCTGCAAGATCCTCTTTTGTAGGCGCAACATTGATTGCACAGTCAGCAAATAAATAACGAGTATCACCTTTAATCATGATAAATATGCCAGAGGTTTTCTGTACACCTGGTTTTGTTTTGATAATCTGTAAAGCTGGACGTACGGTATCAGCAGTCGCATGGTCGGCACCGCTGACTAGTCCGTCTGCCAAGTTCATTTCAACCATCATCGTGCCAAAGTAATTAACCTGCTTAATCAGCTCCGTCGCTGCTTCAAGTGTTAGTTTTCCTTTACGCTTTTCAACTAATAGTGGTACCATTTTCTCTGCCAAATCACTTACACTTGGATCGATAATTTCAATCCCTTCGATATCAAATCCGTGCTCAGCTGCTAGCAAACGGATTGTATCTGGATTCCCTAAGAGAATCGGATTCAAAACACCCTCATTTTTGAGCCTACAAGCCGCTTCCAAAATACGCAAATCAGTTCCTTCTGGAAATACAATCTTAAAGCTAGAACCATCTAATGATTTCATCACATCTTGAATAAATTTGTTCATATTAGTCCCCTATTTCTTGTTTTCTTTGTGATTTCATCATACATAATTCGTCATAGTTTTGTAAAACTCTTTTTTCTGTTATGGTTATTTTAAATTAATAGTAAGGAGCAACAGAATGAATGAAATAGTTGATGTTCTAGATGGTTGGTATTGTTTACATGATTTCCGTACAGTTGATTGGACTTCCTGGAAACTTGCTTCAGATGAGGAAAAAAAGCTTGCACTAGAGGAATTCCAATCGCTACTAACGCAGTGGAATCTAACACAAGCTGAATCTAATGGAAGCCATATCATTTATACTATTGTTGGCCAAAAGGCAGATCTTATGCTTATGATTGTCCGCCCAACAATGGAGGAACTAGGTGAGATTGAAACTGCCTTGAACAAGACTCGATTTGCAGAATATTTAATGCCTGCCTATTCTTATGTGTCAGTTGTAGAGTTAACCAACTACTTGGAAAAAGGAGTTAATCCCTATCAAAACCCAAGAATTCGATCTAGATTATACCCTACCTTACCAAAGATGAAGCACGCATGCTTCTACCCAATGGATAAACGACGTAGTGGTAATGATAACTGGTACATGCTGCCGATTGATGAGCGACGTGAATTCATGTCTTCCCATGGGCGAATCGGGCGCAAGTATGGCGAAGTAATTCGACAAATCATTACTGGCTCAATGGGATTTGATGATTGGGAATGGGGAGTCACTCTATTCTCTGATGATGTTTTGCAATTCAAAAAAATTGTCTATGAAATGCGTTTTGATGAGGTCAGTGCCCGCTTTGGGGAATTTGGTTCTTTTTTTGTTGGCAATTTACTCCTTGAAGAGCAGATCAATCACTACATGAATGGGTAAAACTATCTAAGTGGTTTCATTTACCGTTGCAGTTGATGCGATAACTAGATGGATCTTTCCATCAATAATCAAATAGCTTTCTGCGGACTATTTCCAAGACTGAAACCGATTTCTTTTAAAAATTGAAAATAATTCTCCCGGAAATTTTGTCATTTCGCAATTCCAAAAACAGCAAGAATCTTTTGCAATGTGAGCTGTGAATTTCATCACGATAATTTTCTTTTTTTAACGAAATCAGGTTTATTATCAATTTGCCGCATACCTTGACACAAGCGAAAACTTTTCTTCTGTAGTTTTTCACTTTATTTTATGAAGTTCATAAAATGATGAAAGGCTACATATTTTTTATAGAGCAGAGGTGTGGTGCTTATGGGTGTGGTTAAATACACTTCGAAAGAAGAAAAGCTATTGGCCAGATTACTTCGCGCTGAAGCTGAGGGTGAAGGCGATTTGGGTATGTTAATGGTTGGTAACGTTGGTGTGAATCGAATCCTTGCAAACTGCTGGGATTTTAAACGGATTGACACAGTTACACAAATGATTTACCAAAGCCCTGGTGGTTTTGAAGCTGTTCAGAAAAGTTAT
Source organism: Caryophanales bacterium (assembly GCA_031554275.1). Lineage (GTDB taxonomy): Bacteria > Bacillota > Bacilli > JARBTR01 > JARBTR01 > JAVBKB01. The sequence continues at coordinate 12,722 of JAVBKB010000178.1, forward strand.
TTTTACCGGCCGGCGAGGGATAAAGATATTCGTCTGGCAAGACGTGCTCTAAATGGCGAGCGCTTTAGCCCTGCAACAAATTCACTTTGGTATTTCAGACCTGCAGGGAGTTGTCCTGCAAAATGGTATGGTCAATGGAATACTGGCCGTTATAAATTACATTGTTTTTTTGCACCGACACAATCTTCATGTCCTAATGTCTATTAATGTTTGGAGGGGAGCATAATTATGCCTCAAGGAAATTCGCAATACAATGGTACATACGGTTACCAGCAGCCTTACAATCCCTACATGAATGGCTCACCACAGCCAATGCAAGGGCAACCTGGACCGCAACCCATCCCACCTCAGCTCTCGCAACTACCGCCGCAAACGCAACAATTACAGGTTCCGCCAATGCCCAACGGATTGAAAATTGAACAATCATATATTGAGAACATCCTGCGGCTGAACAAGGGAAAACTTGTAACGATTTATATGACGTTTGAAAACAATCGTGAATGGAATGCGAAAATCTTCAAGGGGATTATCGAAGCTGCTGGTCGAGATCATGTAATTATCAGCGACCCCACTACAGGTATGCGCTACTTATTGCCGATGATTAATTTGGACTATGCAACCTTTGATGAAGAAATTGAATACAGCTACCCATTCAATTCTCAATCACCTTTAAGCACATACATTCCAAGGTAGAATTTCTAACAAGTAATAAGCAAATGAATAGCAAAAAAGCAGTAGAAAAGTCAATATTGATTTTCCTACTGCTTTCTGCTGGTTCAAGATTCAAACTCATGTCATGAGCTTTGGGGCACAATTTCTTTTGCATAAATTCTTAGTCTAGTTCTTAATTTCCCAATCGATAGGAGCTTGACCTGAATTCACTAGGAGTTCATTTGTTTGCGAAAACGGTTTGCTTCCGAAGAATCCCCCAGCAGCGGATAGTGGGCTTGGATGCACAGACTCTATTACAAAATGCCTGTCCGTATCAATGAGCGCCTTCTTCGATTGAGCGTGTTTACCCCATAAAATATAGACAATTGGGGATTGCTTCTCGTTAAGTGATATAATAATCTTATCTGTGAACTGCTCCCACCCTTTTTTGTAATGGGAGGCAGCTTCTCCTGCACGAACAGTCAAGGTTGTGTTCAAAAGAAGCACTCCCTGATCAGACCATTCTTTCAAAAAGCCGTGTGTAGAGGGTACATATCCAAGATCACTTTGCAATTCTTTGAAAATATTTCTTAGCGAAGGTGGTAGCTTGACTCCTTTTTGTACTGAAAAGCTCAAACCATGCGCCTGATCTGGACCATGATAAGGATCCTGCCCCAGGATCACAACCTTCACATCTGCAAAAGGCGTGAAATGTAAAGCATTATAAATTTGATCCATCGGCGGATAGATTGTTTTGCTTTGATATTCGTTGACTAGAAATTCCTTGAGTGCCTGATAATAGGGTTGCGTAAACTCATTAGATAGTTTATCATGCCAATCATTATGTAAAATTTGTTTCGACATTTTTTTCACCTCTACTTAAATTTTACAACAAAAATAGTTTTAAATGTTGTAGTTTTTAGATGGCTTTGATATATTTTATTCATCAATCTGCATCCTACAAGAAAAAGCATGGGAGGTCTTCAAGTGAGTATGAAAAAAGTTTTGACAATGGCGGGGTCTGATTCAAGCGGAGGCGCTGGCATCCAGGCAGATTTGAAAACCTTCCAGGAGTTAGGCGTATATGGCATGACTGCCCTCACCGTGATCGTGACAATGGATCCGAATTATAATTGGGCGCATGGGATTTACCCGATTGAAGCTGCAACAACTGCTGCTCAATTGGACACGATATGCTCAACCGGTCTTGATGCTATGAAAACTGGGATGTTGCCAACTGTCGAAATGATAGAACTGGCTGCTAGAAAGATTGACGAGTACAAGATCCCAAATGTTGTTGTTGATCCAGTAATGGTGTGTAAGGGTACTGATGAGGTGCTTTTACCTGAAAATACTGTAGCGATGAAAGAATTTCTCCTTTCTCGTGCTACAGTTGTGACTCCAAATGCTTTTGAGGCTTGGCAACTGGCTGGTACAGGGCCAATCAAGAGTATTGCGGATATGAAGCTTGCTGCCGAGAAAATCTATGAACTTGGTGCGAAGAATGTCTACATCAAAGGTGGTAGTAAACTAGAGGGTACTGATGCCGCAACGGACCTTTTCTATGACGGCAAGGAGTTTAAGCTACTTGAAACGGAGAAGTTTGAAACTACCTATACGCATGGAGCTGGATGTTCAACTGCTGCTGCTATTGCCGCTGGGCTAGCCTTGGGGTTGACGCCATTTGAAGCATGTTTGCAAGCAAAGCAAGTTGTTGGAGCAGGTATCCGCCATGGATGGAAGTTAAACGAATTCGTCGGTCCCACCATGCATGGAGCAGTTAGAAATTATGGACCAGAGAAAGTGGTTGTGAAGTAATATTTGAAGCAGTAAAGTTTATCACAAGAAAATGGATGTTTTTATTGGAGATGGTTTGATGGAAAAAATCAATGTGAAAATTGTTCAAGATTATATCAACGCACATAATAAGAAGCCAGTGTACCTGCATCTTGAAACAACAAATGGTGCATATGCAACGCATCATGAGAATAAATTTACTTCTGGTGCCTTTATCCGAAATGCATTGATTACCTATTTACATGGGAAAATCACTGGTCCTGGCCCTTATCGGGTCGGACTTGAAATGGAAATCGGTTGGGTTTATGCAGAAGGACTTACACATTTTGAATTAGATAAAGAAAATAGATTAATATTACTAGGCATCGATTACGATGGAAAATTGGCAGTAACACTTGAAATAAGTGACAAACCGTTTCCGAAGTAATTCGTTAGGAGTTTTGACAATGGAAAACGAGAAACATGTATTAATTATCCTGCCTCATCCCGATGATGAGTCATTTGGCACTGGTGGTTCTATTACGGACTACGTTGGTCGTGGTGTGCCTGTTACTTATGCTTGCATGACACTTGGAGAAATGGGTAGAAACCTTGGCAATCCGCCATTCGCAAGCCGTGAGAGCTTGCATGAATTTCGTAGCAAAGAATTAGATGATGCAGCAAACTTATTAGGCATTGATGTGATCAAGATGGGCTATCGTGACAAAACAGTTGAATTTTTGGACGAAGACCTTGTCGCTAAGCATGTACTTCAGATCGTGAAAGAGGTGCAACCATCTTTGGTTATTTCGTTCTATCCGGATTATGCAGTCCACCCCGATCACGATGCTTGCGGTCGTATCGTAATTAAAGCATTGGAACAAATGCCTAAAGCAGAGCGACCTAAGCTACAAAAGATTGCCTTTGCAAAGGATACAGAAAAACACTTAGGTCCTGCTGATATTATTTTTGACATCAGACCTTTCGCACAAGACAAGTTAGCAGCCATCAGAGCACATCGATCGCAAACTGAGTCAATGACAATCAATTGGGATACTATGTTTGATCATCCTGATAACAAAGTAAATGTGCGATTCATGGCAGAAAGATTTTATATTCATCATTTCAAGGATTAACCACGGAAGCATTCCATACGCGATATATAGCGTGTTGGAATGCTTTTTTCGTAGAAAAAATTTGTTGTAGGTTCGGGGAAATCAGGATATACTATAAGTGAGTAATCACTCATTATGAAAAAATAGGGAATTACCACGGCAGAATGATGACTCTCCAATCCATGCCCTGGCAATCTTTTATAAAAATAAGGAGGTTTTGATATGCAACAATCCTATGTCACCATCACAAATGTGACCAAATCGTTTGGGTCCCAGCTGGTTTTGGATGGGGTGAATATCGATATTCATCAAGGGGAAATCTTTGGTTTACTGGGACCGTCTGGCTCAGGAAAAACGACACTCGTGAAAATGCTAACCAATTTGGAAAAGCAAAACGCCGGAGAAATTCGGTTCGATGGTGTAGCACTCCCCTCTTCTAAGGTCATTTCGAAAATCGGTTATATGTCACAAGCGGATGGTTTGTATCATGAATTGACCGCGGAGGAAAACTTGAATTTCTTTGCAGCATTATTTGGTTTGAAAGAACCTGCTCGAAGAAAACGTATTCTGGAGGCAGCGAAAGTTGTCGATCTAGAAAACGACTTAAAGAAATCTATTCAGAATTACTCTGGGGGTATGAAACGACGACTTTCGCTCGCAGCTGCTTTACTGCATGAGCCAGATTTGCTGATTCTCGACGAGCCAACAGTTGGCATTGATCCTGTTCTACGTCAACAAATATGGGAACAGTTTCGAATTCTTAAACAGCAAGGAAAAACGATCATTGTGACAACACATGTGATGGATGAAGCTGAAAAATGTGACCGAGTTGGCTTGCTTCGTGATGGAAAGATCATTGCACAGGGTACTCCTGCTGAGATTATTGAACAAGCTGGAGTCCGGACTATTGAGGAAGCTTTTCTTGTATTAGGAGGTAAACAATCATGAGAGTACGAGCGCTAGCTGTTAGAATCATTCAACAATTTGTTCATGATAAACGTTCTATGGCATTGATGTTTGTTGCTCCTATCATAATTTTATCGTTATTATCATTGATCTTTAATTCCGATCCTTTGAAACCGAAGATTGGTTTAGTCAATGTACCACAGGAAGCACAGACTTTGGTGACGGCAACAAGCGATTCTGCCACTGTTTCTGCATTTGCATCCGAGGATCTTGCGTTAGAGAAGTTAGAGACCCGTGACTTAGATGCCTATATTGTCTTTGATCAAGCGAAAATCATAATTCATGTAGAGGGCAGTGATCCTACTGTCACACAAGCGGTTATGCAGTGGTCACAGGAAACGATTAAATCTTTCATGAAACAAGCACCTCCCTTTCAAATGGAAACAGAGTTTCTGCATGGTTCTAAAGACATGAATTCTTTTGACTCCTTTGGACCTGTATTAGTTGGATTCTTCTCATTTTTCTTCGTCTTTCTACTAGCAGGCGTTTCATTCCTTCGTGAACGTACAGGAGGTACTCTGGAACGGCTCATTTGTAGCCCAATGAAGTTATGGGAAATCGTCGCTGGTTATATACTTGGTTTTGGTTTATTCACGTTTGTGCAAGCGATCATTATTTCCACATTCAGCGTGTTTGTCCTTGGACTTATGATGGAAGGCTCCTTCCTGATTGTGTTTGTCATTACCTTATTGCTATCATTTACAGCACTCACACTAGGCGTGTTGCTTTCAGCCTTTGCCAACAATGAACTACAAATGATTCAGTTCATACCACTCGTCATTGTTCCAAGTGTTTTCTTCTCCGGCATCTTCAATCTAGAAGCTATGTCACAGTGGGTGAGCTGGATCGGAAAGGTTACACCACTTTATTATGCTGCAGATGCTATGAGGGATGTGATGATTCGGGGATATGGTTGGAGCGAAGTCCTGCTGCCAGCGGCAATCTTAGTCCTCTTCTCACTCGTATTCGTGACACTGAATATACTTGCTCTTCGCAAATATCGAAAGGGATAATGCTATGAGCTACTTAGTTGAGAAAACAAATATGTCCTTAAAGCAGCGGCAAATAGTTGAAGCGGCGATTGAGATTATCTCAGAAAAAGGGTTTGCTGCAACCTCTACAAGTGAAATTGCCAAACGAGCTGGCGTTGCCGAAGGGACAATCTTTCGCCACTACCAATCAAAAAAGGATTTACTGCTATCTATTGTTGGCCCAGTCATAGCAGAAGTCTTTGCACCAATGGCAATCCGAGACTTGGAAAATGTGCTAGCGGAAGAATTTACGTCGTTTGAATCTTTTATCCGAGCAGTTTACTCGAATAGAGTTGCCTTTGCAGAAAAACATTTACCCATAGTCAGGATTATTCTACAGGAAGCACCATACCATCCCGAAATCAGGGCACAAATACTGCAACAAGTGGCATCAAGCGTCATTAACAAAGTGACGAAAATCATTCAACACTTTCAACTTACAGGAGAAGTGGCAACGCTTCCAACCAAGCTAGTGTTCCAACTGATCATTTCAAACCTAGTTGGATTCGTACTCTCTTCTTACATCGCCTTTCCAAAGCTAGCAAAGAACATGGAGGAAGACCTAGAGCAAACCATTCAATTTGTTGTAAAAGGATTGCGCCCATAGCCTTTATAAAAGTTGAAAATATCCCAACACCAGTGAAGGGATATTTCAACTTTTTTAGTGCAACCAAAGAGAAATAGCCAATTGAAAGTGAATCAAGCAAGATAGACTAGTTCCTTTGTCTGAAATCAATTCCGAAAGGACCTCCCTTGTAATCCTACAGTCTGAAAGGACAAGCCTTGCAATCCTGTAGGACAAGCCTTGCAATCCCCAATTGTTTCACATCTAAGAAAGTGCTAGAATAGTAGTAATCCTGTTTTCTGATAAAAACATCAAATGGAGCGACGAATACTACTTTGACAAGCAGAATTCCGACCCATCGTGCTACAGCAAACGTATTAAGCACTTTCCTATCGCCCGGAAAACCCCTTCCACTTTATGTTTTGATCAGGGAACAGGATATATTTGAACATGCACTGTTACTGGTGCATCATCCTATAGGAATAGGTGACGAAAATGAAAAGACTATCAATATACGTTCTCTCTCTCGTTTTACTATTTAATCTTTCAGCTTGTGCTGACAAGCCTACTGAAACAAGTGTCGCACCGATAACAACTCCCGAAGAGGTGTTTGAACCTGCTCAAATAACGCAGCCGCAACCCCCTCCTCCGCCTCCACCTCCACCACAGCCCGAGGTCAGCTCGCTTACCATTGCTGCGATTGGAGACATTTTACTTCACGAACCAGTTTATCGAGCTGCAAAGACAGCGGCTGGGTATAATTTCGACCCAATGTTCCAGAATATTGCTCCAATTCTTAGTAAGCCAGATTTCCTCATTGCAAATCAAGAATCACTACCTGGTGGCACGCAATTAGGACTGTCCTCATACCCAACTTTCAATAGCCCACAAGAAATTGTTGATGCTGAATTGAAAGCTGGCGTTGATTTCATTGCAGAAGCGAATAATCATGTTTTGGATAAGGGATCAGCTGGAGTTCTGAGTGCTATTCAATTCTATCGTTCTAAGAATATTCCTTACTCAGGGATGTATGACAGTCCCGAGGATCAAAACACATTGCGAATTCAAACAATTAATGGTGTCAAGGTTGGCGTCATCACGTACACCTATGGCACTAATGGTATTCCTGTACCAAAAGGTAAAGAGTATCTGGTGAATCTGATTGACAAAGACAAAATGAAGATTGAAATTGATCGCTTGAAACCAGAAGCAGATGTAATCGTAGCAGTGATGCATTGGGGAAATGAATACCAAAGACAACCTGATCAAACCCAACGTGATCTTGCACAATTTCTTGCAGACAATGGTGTTCAAATCATATTTGGATCGCATCCACATGTACTGCAACCAATTGAGTGGATAACCTCCAGCACAACTGGAGAACAGACACTTTGTGTCTATTCACTTGGAAACTTTATCTCTAATCAACAGGCTAATTACAAGGATATTGGTGGCATGGCACAAGTTCAAGTCACCCTTACAAAAACCGGTGATCAAAAGAAGGTTACCCTTGGACAAGTTGAGTTCTTCCCAACCTATGTGAGCAGAAAAGGCAGTTCGAAGTATCTTATTGTGCCTATGAATGCAGCTCCTGCAAATGGATTGAGCTCACCAACGGAGACAGACATCATGAACTTTATGATCGGAAATTTAGTTCAGCAATAATAGATTGGCAGTTTCCTTACTCAGCACTCGAAAAAGCATGGAAGCGGTTGTACCTCATTATGAGGGACTATCCGTTCCATGCTTTTTTTGTATGATTATTTGAAATAATTCGACTGTTAGCTTAGCACTAATTGTTTTTTGTGTTGCTCATAAGCTTCGTGCCACTCTTGATCAATTTTCTTTAGTGCGATTGGTCGGAAATTTTCCTTACTGACCACAACATGTGATGTTGTACCTGTGCAGGCTAACACACCATTCGGCTTGTACATCTCATATCCATAGGTAGTTCGAAGTGTTGAGTATTTTTCGATCCACACTTTGATCGTTACCTCTTCACCATATACCACGGAGTTTTTATAGGAGGCCTGTACATCAATGACTGGTGCCACATAACCCGCTTCCTCCATCTGTTCATATGAGAAGCCCAAGTCCTTGATAAACTGGGCTCTTGCAATTTCCATCCAAATCAAATAATTCGCATGATAAACTACACCCATCATATCAGTTTCAGCATAACGCACTTGAATTTTCGCTTCACTCACAAACATTTCAGTTCCCCATTTATTGTAAAAGTTTATACGTTTATCTCATTTTATTCGCTTATTTCATTCCAAAAGACGAAATCCTTCGGTTGAAGACGGGCAGTTTCAACAGGTGGCTGCTTTGCCTTCCCGATCGCTACTAGCATCACTGGTACGAGTTGACTCGGAATATTGAATTCTTCTACTAGCTTCTGAGCATCATAACCACCCATTGGAAGCGTATCGTAGCCTTTTGCCTTTGCGATCAACATTAATTGCATCGCGAACAATCCTCCATCGATTTTGGCAATTTCTCGACGCATTTGCTCTGGAAGGTTCGGGTATACACCCATCACCTTATCAATATGGATTTGCTTTTTCTCTGGTGTCGATAATCCATTCTCAATAGCTATATCTTGGATCTTCTCTACTTGTTTATAAGCTTCTACATCTCCTAGTAATACAAATGTTGCTGATGCATCAAGTACAGGCTGCTGGTTGAATGCGATGCTGTGTAGCTTCTTCCTTGCATCATCTGTTACAACAAGCACCCGCCACGGTTGTAGATTACTAGATGATGGTGCTTGTGACGCCTCCTCAAGAAGGTTTTCGATTTCTTCACGGGAGATTTCGAAATCCGGATCGAAGAATCGGACTGAGTGTCTGTTTTTGATAATATTATGAATATTGGTATCAATGGTTGTTTGCATATTTCTGCTCCTTATTATTATTTTACATAGTCAGCATATCACTGAGCAAGGTTCCTATCAAATTTTTTTCCTTGTTGATAACTATTTCATTCGATGTCACTAATCTTAAATTGACAGCTTGCGATTAATTGCTATGTCAATAATCGACACTCAAATTTGGTTCGCATTTCTCCATTCTTGGAGACGATAGACTAGAATTCAACTCCTACAACATCAGCCTACAGCGTGAATTCCTTCAATTCCTGTTCTGTAGTAATTCAAGAGATTTTGTGATAGAGTGAAAGGCACATTAAGGTCAAAGGACGGGTTTGGGATGCAAAAAAAAATTATTGAGACACCATTTGAAAGATTGATACTTATCTCAAATGGTACTCAATTAGTTAAAGTCCAGTTTCTTTTTGATACAGAAACGGAAGAACAGTTTTCAGAAATTCCTGAAAAGGATGATGATGTTCTTTTGGAAGCAACGCGACAATTTGTTGAGTATTTTGCTGGAGAACGTAAGCAATTTGAACTGCCACTAATGGTAGAAGGAACTGCTTTTCAAAAAGCAGTTTGGAATGTACTAGCAACCATTCCTTATGGAAAGTGTCTGACCTACAAAGAAATTTCCGAACAAACGGGGAGTCCGAAGGCATTTCGTGCTGCTGGTGGCGCATGCAAAGCGAATAGCCATGTGATCATTATTCCCTGTCATCGTGTTCTTGGGGCAAATGGATCCTACACAGGTTTTGCTGGTGACAAAGTTTTCATGAAGGAGAACTTGCTGCAACACGAAGCAAGTGTGCTAAGCAAATGACCAAGAAAATGATCCCCAGACTACTAATTGTGTTAGTCCTCTTTATGTTAATCATCGTTTATGTCGGCTGGCACGTCATGAAGTTTCTCTTCCAATGGCTCCCACCGGAGTTATTGCCTTTATATTGGGTTATTACGTTCCTGTCTGGACTGGGCTATCTACTCGGTTTTGCTTTGCGAGCAAAAGCGGTTGCACCTATCGGGCGGTTTCTCGAAATAGTTGGATCGTTCTTTTTCGCAATTCTACCATACCTTTTCATGCAACTAATTGTTGTTGACTTCATCTGGGTTTTACTGAAATTTTTAAAAATTCAAACAACACACTTTACCACAATTTGCGGAATCATCGTTTCCTTGATATCGCTTATTTCACTTGCCTTTGGAGTGCGAAATGCAGTGAGCGCTTATGTCAGAAATCATTCCATCCAAATCAACAAGTCAGCGAAGAATCTTTCCGCATTGAATATAGTTGCTATTTCCGACATTCATCTTGGGCATATGATCGGCAATCGAAGACTACGCAAGATGGTCACGCAAATTAATGCGTTGAAGCCAGATGTGATTCTATTCGTTGGTGATGTGCTGGATCATAGTGTTGAACCATTTATTCGCAACAATATGAGTGCAAATTTTGCCAAGCTGCAGTCCCAGTTTGGTGCTTATGCAATCCTAGGGAATCATGAATATTATAGTGGCGACATTGATACTTATGTGGCAAAGATGGCGGAAGTAGGTGTTCCAGTACTCCAGGATGAGATTGCCGAAATTGCTGATGCCATCTACATTGTTGGTCGCAAAGACTTAGCCGCTCGTTCTCACACAAAGCAGCCACGCCAAGAGGTTGCCGAACTCACAAGCAAATTGGATCAAACAAGACCGATTATTCTGCTGGACCATCAGCCGCTAGCCTTTGATAAAAGCGCGGCAGCTGGTGCAGACATACTGTTCTGCGGGCATACGCATCGTGGACAAATCTATCCCTTTCACTTAGTCACTCAGAAAGTTCATGAGCTAGATTGGGGTTATAAGTTAAAGGAGCAAATGCATATTATCGTTTCATCAGGCTATGGGACCTGGGGTCCACCAATGCGTATCGGTAGCCGCTCCGAGATTATTCACGTGAAAGTTGAGTTTATTGGATAGAATTTTGATAGTGAATTGCATTTTGACCATAAAGAAGACTCTGAATTGGTAGAAGAGTTGCGCCTGTATTCTGGTTTCATTCCTCTACATGACTATCGATTAATGCTTCTTTAACCATTGCTTGTGTGATAGCATCCATTGCAGTGACTTCGTCTTCGCCTTCACAGCTAATGGCAATGTCAGCACCTTGTGTAACACCAAGTGTGAGCACAGCCATGATCGATTTCAAGTTAACTGTTTTGTCTCGATAGGTGATCTTGATTTCAGAAGAAAACTTCGCAGCTGCTTGTACCAACATTACTGCCGGGCGTGCATGAATACCAGTTTCTGCTATAATGTGAAATGCCTCATTGACCATTCTATCTCTCTCCCTTTATTATCATGTAGAATATATATGAGTAAAGTAATTTAGATAGAATACTCAATAATCTTTTTTTAACTAGTGAGGTCTTAACATACAAATGATTTTGTTACTATTGATTTCATACTTTCTTTTCTTATTTCCAATCGTCCTGACACTCGTGAATCTAGTAAGAACGATTAAGATGAGTTTTCCAAATCATATTAAAACAGAGCGGAAAGCTCCTCAAAAACAAAATATGTTTTTAAACTTTTTCAAACGTCTTTATAGTGAAAAAGCAACGGATCTGCAAATCATGATTTTTGGATTTATATTTACTTATTTTTATATGAACTGGGCTGGAAGGATTAGTTACCAAGATCCAGTGGTTAATCCCGACTACTCCACTTTCCATGCGATCTTTGCGCGCCAACATGCATTCACAATTATTGTTTTGACTTTAATTGCGATCTCTGGCTATTTAATTTTATCGGTTCAAATGGAACGATTAACACCTGGTTCAACAATCATCTGCATCTCAACCATTCTTCTTGGTAGTCTTCTTAGCGTTTTGACGCTCATTCATTTGATGGGCAATCTTGAGGAAGTCATGTTCTTTCTTATTTTGTTTCCGTTAAACTATTTACTATGTGCTATTAGGTTAATTCGAAAGGTCATTGCTTTTCAATTACAAGAAATGAGCGATAATCAAACTGACAGTCTGAAAGGTTTTTCTGGGTGGTGTCAGCGAAGGTTGACAAACAGCCTGAACTGGATTGTGATAGGTTTTGTTTTCATGGTCCCTGTTCTAGGCGTTCTAATTTGCTTCCTATTATTGTTTGGTCAACGACCAGATGCTGTAATTCGAGCTTTTACCGAGACAGCAGATTGGGGTTTATCTCAAAAAATTTCGCCCCCACCAGTGTATAGGGATGACCACTATTTATGCACCGTTGCCTTAAATGGTCATCACCATATTGTGAAACCCACCCGCTGTGGAATTCGTCATGGTAGAAAGATTATTGTTAATAGACAACTCTGTATCGCAAATGCATTTGAGCAACTTATTGAAGAGAAAGCACCTCGACTTCACAAACATATTAGGCAGTTCTATGATCGATACGGCTACCCTTTATCGAAACATATCCGCTCGAAATCACAAGCAGATATCGTGTACCTGCTTATGAAACCATTGGAATGGATTTTTCTTACTTGCTTATATATGTTTGATAAGAAACCCGAAAACAGAATTGCCCTTCAATATACAGGTGTGCGTTCTTTATAAATACAAATGTTTTCGCCTGAGAAGCGCAAGTAGCCTAATAAAACGTTGACTTATGGTCACAAAATGCGGTATCATGTACTTTGTGTAAAATAACGCAGCTTTTGTGAGTGCTGTTTTGATTAGTTCGTTCCTAGACTAAGGTGCAAATGCATTTTTTGCTAAGGTGTATCCTGTAACCCGCTGCTGCGAAGGCGAAGATACATGAAACGAAATGATCACGCATGCGAATCACAATTGTTTTTATTTTACAAATAAAAACATAAGGAGGAGACTATATGTCTCGCTACACTGGACCAAGTTGGAAACTTTCCCGTCGTGTTGGCTTATCACTAAGCGGCACAGGAAAAGAATTAGCAAGACGTCCTTTCATTCCAGGACAACACGGCCCTACTCAAAGAAAGAAACTATCTGAATACGGGCTACAATTAAATGAGAAGCAGAAGCTTCGTCACATGTTTGGTGTTAGTGAACGCCAATTCAAGAACACTTTCTTGAAATCCGCTAAAATGTCAGGAAAACATGGTGAGAATTTCATGGCGCTGTTAGAATCTCGTCTTGATAACGTTGTTTATCGCTTAGGGCTTGCTCGCACACGCCGCCAATCTCGTCAATTAGTGAATCACGGACACATACTAGTAGATGGACGTCGTGTTGACATCCCTTCCTACCAAGTATCAATTGGCCAAAACATTGGTGTTCGTGAAAAATCACGTAACCTAGATATCATTAAAGAATCGCTCGAATTAGCAATATTTGTTCCAGAATTCTTAACAATGAATGTTGACAAGCTAGAGGGTACATTCAACCGATTGCCGGATCGTTCTGAAATGCCGCTTGAAATCAACGAATCACTAATAGTTGAATTCTATTCTCGCTAATAAATAAAAAAACACTTGATAGCCTAATTCTAAATAGGCTGGTCAAGTGTTTTTCTTATTTTCGTTGATAATCGAAGAATGGTGGCTTAATCCTAATTCGATCGTCTTCTGCCCGTTCACACGTTCTATGAAAATATTTCGACAAAAAACAATAGACAAAACCTATTTGTAACAGATTTTGTCTACTGACGGACACTTTCATTAGCGTTTTCCCATGTGTTCTCTCAACTTACTCATGGATGCCAAGTGCGATTTTCCCGTATCTAGTCATCATTTCCTTGCTCCAAGGTGGCGACCAAACGAGTTCTACATTTACATTTTCGATTTCATCAAATTGAACTAACGAAAATTTCACTTGTTCCATCAATTGTGGACCAACTGGGCAACCCATGGATGTTAGTGTCATTTTGACATTTAGACTACCTTCCTCCACCATATCAACATCATAAATTAATCCAAGATTGACAATGTCAACACCTAGCTCAGGGTCAATCACTTCTTGCATCGCTTCCATATACTTGTCTTTCAATTCTTGTTCCATTGTATCTCCTCACTTTATTTAATAATCCATACACTTTGTATCATATCAAATTATCATCGTTTTGATAAATGTTCTAACCAAGTTATTAGTTTCAAGTAACCTGAACGGTTTACTTTATGAGCCCGATCCTTCTCCACTACAAGTTCTACTTCTTGATGCGGGTTGTCTGCTTGTAACTGCTTCACAAAGGCAAGGTCGTCTTGAATTGGTACAACATCGTCTGCATCCCCATGCCAAATGAACAATGGTCTTCCTGCTAATTTATCCAAATGTGTGGTTAAGTCATATGGGCTCAGCATTTGCTTAAATGTGTCAATGGGTGGGTATAATTTTCTCACTCTTTCATCAAATGAATGATATAGTGATTCCGAAAACCTCAGATAGGCAGGTGAACCCATCATGCTAAACGCTGCACTGATCCACGGGTATTGTGTCAATGCACCATAGGTTGTAATAGCACCCATTGAGATACCACCCAGAATTATTTTCGAATCATCAATTGCGTATTGCTGGATGATAGCCTCTTTCAATGTTGACAGCTCCTGTATAGAACAGAGGACAGTATCCCATAATGCAAATGTTCGCTTATGATCATTAACACCATGTCCTCGTTCACCATGTAGCTGTGCATCAGGTAGAAATACCTTGAAACCGCGTTCTGCCATTAGAAATGCGTAATGCAAATTATCCTCTTTCGCGTTCGTAACACCATGTAGAATAATCACGCAGGGAGATTCTGCATCCACATTTTCACTTTGGCATACATAAAGTGTCGGTATTTGTCCAAGCAGTATTTTTTCAATTTGAATCAATGTCAGTCCCCTCCTATTATCTACATTATAGTGTTTTTTGGATGAATGAGAATATTAAAACGACTATTTTGCTAAATCTTTGTATGTTGTTTTCAATAATCATTCATATCCTGCTTAGTATTAGGGGAGATTAACAACTGATGCACTGCATCAATCATGACTATGGAGGAAACTATCATGGGAAAACGTTCTAAATCGAAAAGGTTCGTTCAACAAGGTAAGGATTCCGTTTCAAAGCATGATGAGCGCTTTACCTATCGCTCTACTTTAGCTGAAGTTGAAGCAAGGAATAGTTAGCGCAACACATACTGGGAGCACTCCCAGTATGTCTTATTTTTAATAAATTGTTGACCTTACAACGACAATTTCACACGATGTAATAACTAGTGTACACTAATTCCTACTAGGCAAATGACACATCTATACTTCCAGTTTAGGTTGTAAAACCCCTCAAAATATGTTAGGTTTAAATGAGCACTTATATCAAAACTACTTGATTTTTTATATAAAATCGCTGAGAAACGCACCATATTAGAAAGGACACATAAATGACAATAAGAATTATTGCTGATGGTCCATCAGACCTACCAATCACTTACTTTGAAGAAAACAATCTTTTCCATATCCCTCATGGTGTTATTTTGGATGGGAAATATTATCAGGACAAGGTCACTATCCAAACAAAAGTTCTTATGGATGCAATGAGAGCTGGGGCAGTTCCAACTACATCTCAAGGTCCCCTTAACATGATCCAAGATGCTTTTAAACAAATCGCAGCGGATAAAGATCAAGGGATTTACCTTGTTTTTTCATCAAGTTTAAGTGGAACATATGCGTCTGCCCAAATGCTGAAGGAGCAAATGCTAGAAGAATATCCTGATTTTCAAATGGAAGTAGTCGATACTAAATGTGCTTCGACAGGGTTAGGATTGATTGTCAAAGCATGTACTGAAAAAGCCCAACTAGGAGCATCTTTTGAAGAAGTTATTGCGTTAGCAAAATATATGTCAACTCATATGGAGCATTTATTTACTGTAGATAACCTTGATTATATTGCGCGAGGCGGCAGAATGAAGCGATCCTCTGCTTTTGTTGGTGGCTTACTCAATATCAAACCACTACTGACCCTAGAAAACGGTGGAATCGTGCCACTTGACAAATTCCGTGGCAAGAAGAAGCTCTATGACGCACTGATCGAAAAGATTTCTGAACGTGCAGACAGAATTTCCGAGCAAAAGGTAGGCATATGCCATGCTGATTGTCTAGAGGATGCATTAGAAGTGAAGGATTTGATCGCCGATAAATTAGGTGTGAAGCAGTTTGAAATCACTGAAATCGGAGGATCTATTGGTGCACATGCTGGTCCAGGCACAATAGCGATCGCATTTCTTAATAAACTCTATGACAAATAATTTACCTAGAAAGAATCGAAATTGTGTAGATTCTTTCTTTTATATTGAAAAAATTTTATAATAAAAATAAAAGGTTTGGAGGGGATACATATGGCGAAAGAATGCTCTTTTGATATTGTGTCAAAAATCGAACTGCCCGAGGTAACCAATGCAATCACTGCGGCAACGAAGGAAATTGAAACTCGTTATGATTTCAAGGGAAGTAAGAGTTCGATCAAACTTGATAACGAAGACCTAGTACTGGTTTCTGACAATGAATTTAAGTTAGATCAGCTTAAAGATGTGCTCATTAGCAAGCTAGTGAAACGTGGCGTTCCTATTCGTAATTTAGATTATGGCAAGGTGGAAAATGCGGCAAGTTCAACTGTTCGTCAGCGCGCTAAGCTTGTGCAAGGAATTGATCGTGAGAATGCAAAGATTCTGAATACCGTCATCAAGAATAGCGGTATCAAGGTGAAAACGCAAATCCAAGATGATCAAATGCGTGTGACTGGAAAAGATAAAGATGATTTGCAACGGATTATCGCACTTGTTCGTGAAGCGAAAAATATCACTGTTGAATTGCAGTTTGTCAATTACCGATAAGGCTATAGTCATGTAGAGAGATATACTTTATGCAGGAGCTACTAGGCCTTCGCAAAGTGAAAAACGGTGCAACCCATGAATCTGGGTGCACCGTTTTTGAATGATCATTTAGATTTCGTCAGATAATTTCACTTCGCCTTTAATTACTCTCATCACGATATAGTAAACAACTCCAATTCCAATCCAAGCAAAGCCAAGTTTATAAGCCTTGTCATCAAAATTCGCCCATACTAATGCGATAATCGCAAATCCAATAAGCGGAAGTACGAGGTGTTTAAAGTACTGTTTTGATTTCTTCTTGATGATGAAGTGATTGATGACGGATAAGTGTAAAACCAAAAATGCTGTGAGTGCACCGAAATTCACAACTCTGCTAAGGTTCTCAAGGTTGCTTTGAAATGCTAACCCAACAATCATAGAGATTATTGCGATAAAGAATGTGCTGACATAAGGAGTTTTGAATTTTGGATGCACTTTCGAAAACATTTTCGGAAGAAATTTATCTCGAGACATGCTGTAAAGAATTCTCGATACAGCCGCCTGTGCAGCCAATGCATTTGCAATCCCCCATGAAATGACTGTTGCAATCATAGTTGTTTTACTGAATACAATACCACCAGCGACTTCTGATACTTCATAGAATGCACTATCAGGATT
This sequence comes from Caryophanales bacterium, assembly GCA_031554275.1. Classification (GTDB taxonomy): domain Bacteria; phylum Bacillota; class Bacilli; order JARBTR01; family JARBTR01; genus JAVBKB01. The sequence goes on from JAVBKB010000178.1 coordinate 30,173, forward strand.
ACTGAAACTTGTGAAATCTGGCCAGATACATGCTGCGATATAAGTTTGAACAATGAAGAGTATCCCCACCACAAACAAGGCAACAAGACATGCTTTACCTACAGATTTCGCTCCCTCTGTTGCTTCTTCGGCTAATGTACTAATCCCATCAAATCCCAAGAAGCTCAAAACCGCCAATGAAACTGCTCCCATCACAAAGCCAAAACTAAAGTGATCTGCATCATAGAATGGTTTTAATGTGAAACCATCCCCTGCACCATTTATAATTGCAATGATTCCTAAAACAATAAAGAGAAGCAGCACAATAATTTCTGCTACCAACATAATTAAGTTTGCTTTTGCAGTAAACTCAATACCACGAATATTAATAAGTGTATTTATAGCAATGAAAACAATGATCCACACAAAAGTGGGTATGCCTGGAATAATCCCATGTAAGGCTACTGCAGCAACGATATATAACAGTGCGGGAACCAACACATAATCTAATAGCATCGCCCATCCAGCAAAGAATCCAATTGTTGGGTGAATCCCTCTTTGTGCATACGAATACACTGAACCCGCTACAGGGAACTCCTCAGAAAGATGCTTATAACTTAGTGCTGTGAAAATCATGGCTACCATACCAATAAGATATACTAAAGAAATCATTCCTTTTGCATCAGAAACAACGCCACCATAAATTCCAAACGGGGCGATTGGCACCATAAATATCATTCCGTAAATCGCCATATCTCTAACTGACAGGGCGCGTTTTAACTCTTGTTTATACCCAAAATCTGTTGATGTCTTTTCAGTCATATATATCTCTCCTAAAATCAGATTTTATTATTCTATTTTTCTTAAAACTTGCCCTGTTATTTTTAATTAACCAGCAATTGAACGCTCTATTACTGATAATCATCACTATTCATACTGAAAAGCTTTTTAACTTAGCTTAGAAATCAAATTGAAAGTCACATTGCTTTAGAATTGATATTGGCATTTCCATGCGAACTGTTTTTAACGGGTCAACAACTTGACAAATTGCCACATTACCAGCCAATGATAAGAGAGAAATAGCATCTGCCTCTGATAGATTAGTTTTGGATTTCAATAGGTCAACTGCATTTAGAACCGCCATTTCAACAGCTTCATCCAATGTTACAGCAGAGGCAATGGTCATTACAGCGGATTCAGTTACAAGAATCGGTGTGGGTAAAGGCTTGTTCTTTATTACGCTGACTTGGACGGTTACTTCTCCAGGTATCTCAGCACCACACACAGAAACTTCTCCATCCCCCATTACTGCATGTAAGTCCCCCATTGCTAATTGGGCACCTTCAACGTTTACAGGGAAATATAGTGTCGTATTGGCCGTAATCTCTTTACAATCCATGTTCCCACCATGAAATCCCGGTGTTCCACAGTTAATGCTTTCGTTTTCAGGGGCAACACCAATGACACCAACCATTGGCCGGATTGGAATCTTGATTTGATTTGAAAACTCGACATGTCCGTTGCTAACTTTAAGAACCTTAATATAGTTTTCTTGTAATCTCGATCCTGCCACTCCTAAATCTTTTCCAGTAACCATTGTACATTGATCGCCAATTTGGATATCCTTAATTTGAACCTTAAGTACATCCCCTTTTTCTGCACCTTCTACATGAATTGGTCCAGTCGCAGGATTGATATTATCCCAATCAAGAGCGTCAAACTTTACATTCGCTGATTGTATTTGATTAGCAAAACAATCCTTTGTTTTAAAAACTACTTCAGCACCATCCGGCACTTGCATTACTGATGTGTTTTTGTTAGACATAGCAAAAACACAATGATCATCTCCAATAGTGTATCTCACACGATTTCCCTCCTTTTAAAAATGCAATTATTATATCATATTTAGAACTTCAAGACTTTAAATTTATAGAAAATTCGAAATTTTAACAAACTCTTAGTTATATTTACTTCCGAGAGAAATGTTCAAACTGAATAAGCCTTCTCAAATAGCGATTATTTCATCCTAATTGTTGTTAGAAATGCAACTTAAAACCCCCGATAAAATTTTCAAAGACGAGGAATAATTTACGAAGGATAGCGGGACTATCCTAGGGAATTATGACGAAATATTTGGGAATCTTAGCGAGTTTGAAGTTGCATTTCTTGCGACTATTAATCATTCAGTTCCGAATCACTTCGTCTCTCTCTGACCATGCTTCTTAAAGTAGACCATTAGTCCACCGAAAACCGTGAACAGCGCAAGTGGTGCAATCATCCACCACCAATTGATGCCCGTTTCCGCACCGACTATAAATATCTCTGCTGTTTCTGGTTCTAATGTAATTCTATAAAGACCTGCCTTATCACTCTGAATTCGATAGTTCTCTAAATTCCCACGCAACTCTTTTTCGGCTCCAATAACATCTTTGCCTAGCGTCATAGTGTTTGTTTTGGAGGAATTATTGATGGCAACGATTACTTGCTGATTAGTTGTTGACCGCTCATAAACAATCATGCCATCTTGTTCAGCAACATAATTTGTTTTTCCATCGCTAATTGCAGAAAATTGTGTGCGAATGCTTGCGAGCTTCGTGATATAGTCAACCAGCGTCTTATCACTGAAATTCATTATCTGCTGATTGGCTGGCGGCGCTCCCCCATTTAAAGCGGATTCCGAACCATAATAGATCATGGGAGAGGCACTTGTGTACAAATAGGTTAGTGCCAATTGCCAGCGTGTTCCTGGATATTTCTTTGCAGCAACAATATTACTTGTAAACCGGCTCGCAGATGGACCGTCAATTGTGATAGGCGATTTCTTATTAAGCTTCTGCAGATTTAACACAGATTCCATCTCAGTATCAGAATTGGCAAATGCCTCTTGTAGAATTGTGGTTGTTTCCGTTTCGATGAGGATATTGTCAAATACCTCAGCACCAACTTGTTTCGCCAAATCTTCTGTGGGTGATAGTAATGTTGCATTGTCATATGTTAAGAAAACTTGTAACTCTTTATCATTGGCCTTCTTAACCAAATCTTTGAGTTCGGTCTGAGTACCAAAGTGGGTCGGAATTGCACGATTTGAATCCACAACTGGACTCAGATAAATTGCGCCAAATCCCATTTCTTGAATGTAGTCAAGTTGGGTGGCAATACCCTTGAAATCACCACCTTGAAGCGAGCTCAGATCCCCTTTTGACACATCTGAATTGTTTTCCAAATCAGCATCCACAAAGCGGTCGACATCAATATAATAAATCACATCTTGACGGACATCGCTTGCATAGGCAATATTACACGGCATTAAAAAGGTGAAAAGCAAACAAATAATAGCAATTTTCTTCATAGAATCCCTCTTGTATCCAAATTTCTACACCTATTATAGCCTTGGTTTCGATTTCTACAAAAGGATACGCTTCACGGTGAAAATTAAAACAAAAACGCCATCCCAATGGGACAGCGAATGAGAATATTTAGTTGACTTCAGGAAGTGAAGTTTGATGAATAGTCGTCACATTGATCCACGTTTCTTTGCCTTTTGCTCACAGGTTCCCTTCAACATTTCACGGATAAATCCATGCGACTCTTAAGCACAATTTTTCGGAACTACCGGCATTGCCGATTACTCTACAATCTGGAGCCGATGTTGTTCTGCCCAATCATGTATTTGTATTAAATAGGCTAGTAGCTGCGGGCCATTCATCAGTTGCCCAAACCACGGCTTGGTGAAAACAGTTCCACCAGAGTCAATAATTGCTAACAATTTCTCTCGATCAAACAGCTCATGAAGTACAGAATCGCCTTTTACAATTGTCGTAAGACGTTCTTTCACAAGTTTTGTATACAATGGATGATGTGTTTTCGGATAAGGGC
>JAVBKB010000014.1:0-2794 GCA_031554275.1 Caryophanales bacterium
GTAAAGATATAGCCTAAAGTGTCGTAGCCTAGAAGAAAGCTCAAAAATCCAACCGTCAAGCAGATGACGGCAATTTTCTGATTAAATTGCTGCTGCTGCCAATCCTCAGGTATATAGTTTTCAAGACTTCGCTTAAGAAAAAGTTTGGCAAAACGCATGACTGGGTTAAATTGAAAAACAATGCCTGAGAAACCTGCAACTAAAGGAATAAGCAAAAACCACTCCACACGATAAATTAATGTCAAAAGTGCACTTGCGACGATAACCCATTGATTTACTCTTACTAAAGGTCTAGGAATCGAACGAATCTTTTCTGACAATTAAAAAGCCACCCTTCTCACGATTTTGTTAATTATATCGTCAGATTTTTTTCTTGCAGCATTCAACACTTTTGAATGTGATAAATTAACATTATTTATCAACTCTATTCAGACATCCAAATGATTATGCAGTTTGCCCAGAATCAACGTGATTTTATGGGGAAAATTATTAGTCTCAGTTAGATTATTGTCGCTTTTGTACGATATTTCATTTGGTCGATTGCTTCAATTTATTTTGGTCATATTGAAGGAGTGATTTTGATCTTAGAGGGGACATTTACAGGAAAAATTTTTCATCGCTCACAGCTCTTAAGCCGAGAAGCTTGTTCAACTTATTTCTAATATTTTCAAGTTTCCGAAAGATTCAATCTCATAGTCCGTGGTTTGTCCTATGAAATTATCAAAAATTGCTCCTAAGTCTAACTTGACTAGGAGCAATTCTTTTTGGCTTCGAATAATTTCTTCTATTTATTACTTTATGATGTTTTTGTAAGCATCAAAATTTCGTAATTGGTATCCTGTGCCTTCATAATAATTTGTATGATTTATATTATAGTTTCTATATGCACTGAAATCTTGTCCACTACTGTATAGATTGATTGCGGCATTAAAATCAGTTAGAAATCTTCTGGTTACTGTAAATGTGGCATTTATTCTTGTTGCATGAAAATTCGGATTATCCTCGAATTGGCTATTCAAATTTGCAGAAATTGCATTTAGTAGGTCAAGAGGATAAATTTTCTCGGTAAAAAAATTGACTGGTGTAGAGTTTTCATCCCTTTTGTAAGCCCTAATATCATTATCACCCATTTTATTTGAATCAGCAAAAGTCACATTATAATTAGTAATTATCTCTTTGAAGGTGTTCCATTTTAAAGTATCTGAATATTTGGAATCTGATGGGAAATCTTGTTTTCTGAAATTCAAAGTACTGTCATAGGTCAGATAATCTACAGAACTTAATGGGAAGAAAGTGTTATGGGCATATGTATCTCCAATCAAATGGCACATGAAACCAATTACTTTAATGGCTTTCTTTCTTTTACTAAGTTCATAGTCATCTTGGTATAGAAGTTTTGTTGTAATTAATTGCTCGATTTTCGTATTGACTGTGGCCATTCTGCTTTTTTCGCTTGGCGTAAGATATGTCCGACTATTCAAGTAATTGCTCAAAAAAGTTGCATCGATCAAACTTGCTGCACCTTTAGTTTCTAACATTGCCATTGCAAGTTCCCATAAATATTTTTCGCAAGACAAATAGTTTCCTCGTCCATGCAAACTGGAAGTTAAGGCCAAATCGCGGTACTCTGCTTGATCTGGTAAATCTGCACAATAATACAAAAGCTCTAACTCTGAACCACTGAAATTAATGGTGTGACCGTAAGTATTTTGCATTTTGTTCATTGCATTTTCAACCAAAACTGAATGACCATCAGAACCCCATGCATAGGAAGTTGATGGAATGCTTAAACATCCGATTGTTACTAGGATTAAGAGTATGCGGACTACTCTATTTGTTACATTTTTCATACATTTTCCTTCTCTCTTTTTTTGATATTTGATAATTAAAACCATCGAGATTGACGAGGCACTTTCAGATTCAAATTGTATTGTCAATGAATCTATTAAACTGGTAGAACTCTCGATTCTACTGAGTCAATGACAAAGTACATAACAGTACCGCAAGAATCAATTCAACCGAAAGCTGCTGAAAGCATAACATGAAAATAATCCCATTTCAAACATAAATAATATTTCAGGTCTGTCACCTTTTTGCTTTAATAATTTTGGGTGTAGCTCCAGTTTTCAAAAATCTAATTTTCCCTTCCTAAATATTGTTCATCCGTAACACCTAATTCATCATGTCTCTAACTCAAATCCAGTGTTCCTCGCTCCACTCCATTGACAATTAAAGTAGTCGAATGGATTCCAGGATAATGTTTCCTGACGCTTACATCTGCGAAAGACTGCTTTTTCTTGTAAAATTCTTCTCGTTTTCTTTTAAGCAAAAAGTATAGATACGGAAATATCTGAACTACTTTTATCACCGATGTTTTCATCATAGGTAGATGATATAATTGTGGGGAAAGTTATATTGGGGGCGATTCATGATGACTAAAGAGATTGAATTTTACAATTTGTCATAATTTCCTAGGATAGTCCCGCTATCCTTCGTAAATTATTCCTTGTCTTTGAAGATTTCATCGGGAGTTTGAAGTTGGTTTTACAAGATAGAGTTAATTCAGTCAGATGATAAATTGTGAGATTTTCGTTACTAATGTGGAAGGTGAATCTGAATGACTAATGAGCGTTTCGCCAATTTCAATAAACGTGTCACCATAGCAGCAGGGTATCGTCATGCAGTTGGTCTTAAACCGGACAGAACTGTGGTGGCAGTGGGGGAAAATACATATGGGCAATGTGATGTAAGTGACTGGTGTGACATAATTGCGATAGCGGCAGGTAGCGCTCAT
>JAVBKB010000051.1:0-15448 GCA_031554275.1 Caryophanales bacterium
CAAAAACTTATTGCTAATCAAACCAATTTTTTCTGAAAATCAATGTGAAATTGGAAAATGTGATATGATGTTTACAAAGAATAAATGCTATTTGAGGTGTTAAAATGTTGAGATTTGGAATTGATATTGATGGAACTACAACAACAAATGATTGGTTATTCCCTTTTATTGAAAAGGATTTCAATATCAAAATTGATCCTGAGGAAATTGTGGAATATGATTTAACTCATATTTTTGATGGTGATCAAGAAAAATTTACTAAGTGGTACTTAAAAAACGAGAGCGAATTATTTCGAAATCCGCCGTTGAGGCTGCATGTCAAGGATATTTTTGTCAATTGGGCAAAACATTACGAGCTTTATTTCATCAGCGCTCGCGGTGAACATGTACTTCAAGTTACAAAAGATTGGTTTAAGCAGACAGAAATTCCTTATCACCATCTAGAATTAATAGGCTCGCACGACAAAATTGAAACTGCAAAGAAATTTCAAGTGGACATTTTTTTTGAAGACACACATGATAATGCCGTCAATATTTCAGAATCATGTGGAATCCCTGTGATTCTTTTTGACAGCCCATATAATCGTATGCCCGTTCCAGAAAGCGTCATACGAGTTGAGAATTGGCTTGAAGCAAAGGATTGGGTTGACAACTGGATTCAAGCAACTAACTAAGAACAATGAACACTTCTTTGTTACTGATGACAAAATAAACAAAAGCCTTACTTTCATTCTGATTCCTGCAAAAACAGGAAATAGAGTGCACAGATTTTTTTTCATCTCTTCCATCTTGTGATAGTTTATTCTGAACGGTCCTCCTTTTGTTATTCTTGGTAAGTCGGCAAAACTTACTGGTATTTTAACAAAGGGAGATTTTTTCTGTCTCACCGATTCCACTTTTTCAAAAATTAAAAAAAGGATTGACTTAGCCAAATATCGGTGTATAATTCCTCATTGTTACATTACAAAAAAAGGGGAAATCTGTCGTGAATCAATTTTTTAAAGTTTTAATAGTAAGTGTATTCTCTACAACACTTTTGGCAGGATGTGGGTCAACTGCGAAAGAAGAAAGCAAAACTGACTCTAACACAAGCACAGAAAAAAAAGTTTGGTCCTATGATGGCGAAACGGGTCCTAGTAATTGGGAAGCATTAGGATTTATTAAAGCTGGAAAAGAGCAATCACCAATTAATATTCAAACAGCAAATGTTAAGTCGGATCCTTCTGCGGCTGATGAGTCCGTTAACTACAGCCCAACAGCTTTCAAAGAGTTTAATAATGGTCACACTATCGAGGCAATACCTCAAAGCCAAAATGATACAGTCGTTATTGATGGAGTTACTTACACGCTGGCTCAGTTCCATTTCCACACACCAAGCGAACATCAAATTGATGGAAAAAACTTTGATATGGAACTTCATTTAGTAAACAAAGATGCAAGTGGTAATATTGCTGTTCTAGGTGTTCTGATTAAAGAAGGAGCAGAAAACAAAGAGCTAGCAAACATGTGGGATAAGCTTCCTGCAAACACGATTTCAGAAGAAGATGCTATTGCTGTTACTGGCCAAATTGACTTGATGAATCTACTACCAGTAGACAAGACTAAATACGAGTACAAAGGGTCATTAACTACCCCACCATGTACCGAAAAAGTAAAATGGTATGTTTTTTCAAACCCTATCGAAATGTCTAAAGCTCAAATCGACAAGTTTAAGGCCATTTTCAAAGACGACCATAGACCCGTCCAACCATTAAATGACCGCGAAGTTTTGAAAGACTAATCCAATACTTTTGGTTGGAATCGAAGATACTTCTAAGGCTTTTCAAGTAAAACAAAAAAAGATGAAAGTCACCTCTAATTTCAGGTGTGGCTCTCATCTTTTTTTTTCGGCTATTTTTTTAATTATCGAAACTAGATATGCGCGGATTTTCCATCACAAAACCAAAAAAACGAGATAGAAAATCACTTGCACTAAGTAGCGCGGATCCATCGTCCTTTTGGTTTTAAGTTAAAGTTGAAAAGAAACTTCATCAAAGATATATGTTATTTATAAGTTCTACTCTAAGAAATCCTTCAAACGTTTACTACGGCTTGGAGGTCTCAATTTTCTAAGCGCTTTTGCTTCAATCTGACGAATTCGTTCTCTTGTTACACCAAATACTCTACCAACCTCTTCGAGTGTTCTTGTACGACCATCATCTAGCCCAAAGCGAAGTCGCAACACATTCTCCTCGCGATCCGTTAGCGTATCCAATACATCTTCCAACTGTTCCTTCAGCATTTCATAAGCAGCATGATCTGCCGGAGAAGTTGCATCTTGATCTTCAATAAAATCACCTAAATGTGAATCGTCCTCTTCTCCAATAGGTGTTTCCAGTGAAACTGGCTCTTGCGCAACTCGTTGAATCTCACGAACCTTTTCAACTGGCAAATCCATTTCCTCTGAAATCTCGTCTGGAGACGGTTCTCTACCCAAATCTTGCAATAATTGACGTTGAATCCGAACCATTTTGTTAATAGTTTCAACCATATGCACCGGCACACGAATTGTTCTCGCTTGGTCAGCAATTGCTCTCGTAATTGCTTGTCTAATCCACCAAGTTGCATACGTTGAAAACTTAAAACCTTTTGTGAAATCAAATTTCTCTACAGCTTTAATTAGACCCATATTCCCTTCTTGAATAAGATCAAGAAATAACATGCCCCGGCCAACATAACGTTTGGCGATACTGACTACTAACCGCAAGTTTGCTTCTGCTAAACGACGTTTTGCATCATCATCACCAGTTTCAATTCTCTTCGCCAGTTCAATTTCTTCATCCCAACTCAATAAATCTACCCGGCCTATTTCTTTCAAGTACATCCGAACTGGATCGTTAATTTTCACACCTGGAGGTACTGATAAATCAGAGAGGTCAAACTCTTCTTCTTTCTCTAAATCTTGAGGATTCACATCTTCTTCATCTGAAGAACTATTAACAAGTTCTACGCCTTGTTCAACCAAGTTATCATAGAAATCATTTACTTGATCGACTTCGAGTTCAAAACTTGCTAATTGTGCGGCAATCTCATCATAAGTAAGAACACCTCGTTGCTTCCCTTGCTCAAGGATCATTTCCTTGACGCTTTCTACAGATAAACCTGTCATGTCTACCTCGTTCCCTGAAAAACCAGTTGTTTTCTCAGCCATTATGCCCGCTCCTACTCTCTTCTATTACTTTTTCCTAAAGATTTCTTAATTCGAACAATTTCCAAACCAATTTGAGCCGCCATTTGCAAATCCTGAAGCCGTTCAGCTTCTCCGAGGTCAAACTCTTTCTGCTTAATTAATTGGTTCATTTGGTAAATATCTTTAATCTGTGCTATATAATCATTAATTTCTTGTTCACTAGGCTCTGTTTGTAAAGATTTCATCTCAATCTCTGTTACAATAGTTCTCAAACTAGCATCGTCCAAATAATTAATAAAAAGGCTAACTTCATTAGAATGGCCCTCATTGAAAAATCGAATCAATAGGTTGGCAATTTGCTGATGAACCTCAATATTAAATAATTGACCCTCTTGTTGAATTCTCTCAGTCAGGGCCTTATCTTTTAGCATAAAAGAAATTAAATTTTCCTCAGCTATTTGGTAAGCAGGTTTTAACTTTCTAGCTTTTACAAAATAATCTGGTATTCTATTCTGTTGTAAATGCTGATCTGTTTTTTTATTTTGGGAAAATATCTTTTCTTCCTGCTTCAACAATGTATTTAGTGAAAGACCAAATTCGTCTGCAATCAGCTTAAGATAGAACTCCCGCTCCACAATGTTTTGGACTTTGGCTATCTCCTCTAATATAGATTCGATATAAACCATCTTTTCCCCTTCATTTGCGAAGTTTTTGCCTCGACGATGCACAAACATCTTGAAACTAATAAAAGATCTTGCCGCAGCTACTATTTCCTTTTGAAATTTCTCTGCACCAAACTTCTTTATATAGTCATCTGGGTCATATCCTTCTGGCATCACACAGATAAGAACTTGAAATCCAGCCTGTTGTAACATGTCTGAAGTCCTGCTAGCGGCCTGAATTCCAGCATTATCAGTGTCATAGCAGATAATTACCTTTTTCGATGTACGCTTTAATATTTGCAAGTGTTCAACGGTCAATGATGTCCCCATTGTTGCAACACTGTTTTCCACAGATGCTTCGTCAGCAGCTATAACATCTGCAAATCCTTCAAACAAAATCGCAGTGTTTTGTCGTCGAATAATCGGTCGGGCATTGTGAAAGTTATAAAGAATCTTGCTTTTATTAAAAATTGGAGTTTCAGGACTATTGAGATATTTTGGATTCCCATCCCCGAGTGCTCGACCAGAAAAAGCAATTGTTCTACCCTGTTGATCAAAGATTGGAAACATAATCCGATGTCGAAAGCGATCGCCAAATCCACTCTCGGATTTCACAAGCAAACCTGCTTGCTCCATCAATTCTGGTGAGAAGCCCCTTTTGTCAAGAAAGTTCTTAACATAATCCCAAGAATTAAAAGCATATCCGATTTGGAATTTCTTGATGGAATCATTTGCAAAACCCCTTGAAAGCAAATAATTTAATGGCTCTTGCCCTAAATCTGTATTTAGTAATACATGATGATAGAGCTTTCGTAATAAATCATGAGCTTCTACCATTTTCTCTTCTTGTGAATGTTGTTTGTTTACTGGTTGAAATCCATCGACCTCCAAAATGATAGTTGCTTTGTCGGCAAGCTTCTTCGCTGCTTCAACAAATGATATTCCTTCGATGTCCATGAGAAATGTAAAAACATTGCCACCAGCTCCGCATCCAAAGCAGTGGAAAATCTGTTTGTCAGCAGCAACAGAAAAAGATGGTGTACTTTCACCATGAAACGGACATAGACCAAAATAATTTCTACCCTGTTTCTTTAACTGAACATACTCACTGACAACATCAACAATGTCATTTTTTTCTCTAATAAGATTTACTTTATCTTCTGAAATTCGTTGACCCATTTTTGATACCCACTTGAAATAATTCTAGTTTTTAAAATTAAGGATGTAAAAAAATCATGAAGATAACGCGTCACCCTTTTCATCAAGTTTCTTTTCACAGAAACATAAAGGTTTTTCGCTATATTAGTGTTTCAACATACAGTTGAAATACTCCTGCATCTTTCGACAAAAAAGTTTTTAAAAAATAAAAAAAGGAAGTATAGATTACTACTTCCTCACTAAACAAGCTTTATATATTCATTTTTTTCGAAAAAACATGCTAATAGGATGAAATGATTTGTTCAATGCGATTAGCTGTTTCTTCAATTGCTTTGTTCGAAACATCCACTACAACGCAATTTAGCTTATTTGCAATTCTCCCGAAATAATCAAGTTCCTCTTGAATTCGTTCCATATCAGCATATAGAGCGCTATCATCCAAACCTAGCGACTTTAGTCTTTCTTTACGGACGTCATTTAATTTGGATGGGGAAGAAATCAAGCCGATGCATTTAGTTGAATCTATCGTAAATAGTTCCTCAGGCGGCTCTACCTCCGGTACAATTGGTACATTCGCCACTTTGTATCCTTTATGTGCCAAATGCTGTGATAAAGGTGTTTTGGAGGTGCGCGAGATGCCAATCAAAACGATATCTGCTTTTAATATCCCACTTGGATCGCGCCCATCATCATATTTAACTGCAAATTCTACAGCATCAATTTTCCGAAAATATTCAGCATCTAACCGATGAATTAGTCCAAATTCTCCTGCAGCATGTGCATGATATTTTTTCTCTAAAGTCTCGATAAAATTCCCAAACACGTCGTATACTGTAACGCTTTTTTCCTTTGCTCTTAAGCAGATATACGCACGCATTTCTTGCTTAATCAAAGTAAACACGATCAAGGCATCACTCTGAAGTGCCTCTTCCACCACATCATCTACTTTTTCTAAATCATCAACGAATGACCGACGAATCAAATGAAACTTTCGATCTGAAAATTGAATGAGTGCAGCCTTCGCAAATGTTTCTGCAGTATCACCAACAGAATCTGAAACAATCATTATGATGGATTCATTCATTTCATCACCTACTCTTCATCAGGATGTAGCAATCTAAGAAATGCTTTTGTAATATTTGTCTTAGTTATTCTTCCAACGACCTCATTACCATTTTCTGTTTTCTTAATTACTGGCAATGAATCAATTTGCTTTTCGATTAATTTCTGGGCAACTTCCATCAGAGTGTCTTCCTTCTCACAGTAAGTGATGTTAGGCATCCGAGTCATAATGACATTCACTGGAATCGAATGTAGGTTGTTATTGCCAATACTTGCTCGGAGCAAGTCCTTTCTGGAAAGCGCACCAATCAATGAATTCTGTTTGTCCACAACAAAAAGTGTTCCCACATCTTCTAAGAACATGGAACAAACTGCATCATAAGCGGACATAGATTCATTCACGACGATTGGAATGGATTGAAAATCCTTCACTCGCCATTTATCGATAATATCCAATATCGGTTGAGGTGTTGGCCTTTCCTTATAGAAATACCCCATTCGTGGTTTTGCATCTAAATAACCACTCATTGTCAGTATCGCTAAATCTGGACGAAGCGTTGCTCGCGTGAGATTGATCATCTCTGCAATGCTTTCCCCAGTGATAGGCCCATTCTCTTTCACAATTTGTAGAATCTGTTCTTGTCTCTTGTTAAGTGCCATAAGATCACTTTCCTCTTAGTACAGATAGTTGTAGTTCTATTATAAACTGTTCTAAAAAAAGAATTGCAGAATTTATTTCTGTTAGTCAAATCCAAGCTAGTTTTCATAGTTTTTTTAAACTAATTTTATCGGGAAAACAGTTTTTTCCACGAGATCACTTTTCTTTTGGAGGTTCCCGTTTTCCCAATAAAAATAGAAAGCTTAATACTTCAAATTTTCAAATGCAAAGAAAAGTGGGTTTACAATTCAATCCGAGTTGTTAAATAAGTGACTAAATCGGAAATTGCTATCCGCTCTTGAGCCATTGTGTCACGCTCACGAACGGTAACCTTCAAGTCTTCTAGTGTGTCGAAATCAATGGTGACACAAAATGGCGTACCGATTTCATCATGACGACGATAACGACGTCCAATCGCCCCTGCATCATCATAATCTACTGTCATTTGCTTTCCAAGCATTGCGAATATCTCATTTGCTTTGTCAGAAAGTTTTTTTGATAATGGTAACACTGCTGCTTTAATCGGAGCAATGGCTGGATGGAAGTGCATAATATTGCGAGTTGTGCCGTCTTCCAACGCCTCTTCATCATATGCATCTACAAAAAGCGCCAACGTCAAACGGTCTACCCCAACTGAAGGTTCTATACAATATGGAACATACTTAACATCAGATTCTGGCTCTTGATAGTTGAAGTCCTCGCCAGAATGCGCCATATGTTGTTTCAAATCGAAATCTGTTCGCGAGGCAATTCCCCATAACTCACCCCAACCAAACGGAAATTTGTATTCATAGTCTGTCGTAGCATTACTATAATGCGAAAGCTCCTCTTCACCATGATCACGCGCTCGTAGGTTTAATGGATTCAAATTTAGAGAAAGCAAGAACTTGTTCACATAATCCTTCCAATATCCATGCCATTCTAACTCTTCTCCTGGTTTACAGAAGAATTCAAGTTCCATCTGTTCGAATTCACGCATCCGAAAGATGAAATTCTTTGGCGTAATCTCATTACGAAAGCTCTTGCCAATTTGGGCAATTCCAAACGGCAGCTTCTTACGCATTGTTCGTTGGACATTTTTAAAATTAACAAAAATTCCTTGAGCCGTTTCAGGGCGCAAATACACTTGGCTAGCTGCATCTTCAGTAACACCTTGGAATGTTTTGAACATCAGGTTGAACTGACGAATGTTTGTGTAATTCAGCTTACCACAGTCAGGACAAGCAATCTTGTGCTCATTGATCAGCGCCTCCATCTTTTCAAAAGACATCCCATCCACAACCACTTCGATCCCCTTCGCATTTAGGGCATCTTCAATCAATTTATCTGCACGATGACGCGCTTTACATTCTTTACAGTCAACCATCGGGTCATTAAATCCACCAACATGACCAGACGCTTCCCAAACCTTTGGATTCATTAGAATTGCAGAATCCAGTCCAACATTCATTGGGCACTCTTGGATAAATTTCTTCCACCATGCTTTTTTGACATTGTTTTTGAGCTCGGCACCAAGCGGACCATAATCCCATGTATTTGCTAGTCCTCCGTATATTTCTGACCCTGGGAATACAAATCCTCTGTGCTTAGCATGTGATACAATCTGTTCCATTGAAAAAATTTTCTTCTCCGACATAAATATCGCCTCCAAATTGATAGAGATCGGTGCAATAAGAAAAAGCCCGTCTCTATGCATAATGCATAGGGACGAGCATTGCCCGCGGTTCCACCCTATTTGATGTACAAAAATCGACATCCACTTTATTTAGTGCCTACTCGTAGATGCCTTCTCTGCCGCTCAAATCTCTGGCTTACACTATCCCAGATTCGCTCCATTTGAGTTTAAACAAATACTACTTCTATTCGACATAAGCTTATAATACTAATGACTATAGGCAATATATTGAAAATTGTCAAGCAGTAAACGAAAATCTGTGATCAGAAGCTTGTTGAGATAACCGAATATTTGTAACGGAAATCTGTATAAATTAACGAAAATCTGTGGTCAGAAGCTTGTTAAGATAACTGAATATTTGTAACGGAAATCTGCATGAATTAACGAAAATCCGTGATCAGAAGCTTGTTGAGATAACCGAATATTTGTAACGGAAATCTGCGTGAATTAACAAATATCAGCTTTGGCGTTCTTGAGAATTAGGAATTCTCAAGGCTTCCATCAAGAATCTTAAAACCCTTTAATTATCGAAGCAAGCTGGGAAATCCGCCACAAATTATTCTTTGTTTTTATTGGGTAATTGGATCAGAGCCTGCATCTCATCAATTTGTTGCAGAAACCGTTTTGACTTTAAGTGAAGACCGGCATTTCTGTCATAATACAAATCTAACAATATTCGAATTTCCTTTTTCGTTTCTGCTGTAACTGAAATTGTACCTAAGCGATTGATGTCGATCATTTGATACAATCGGAGCAGTTTAGATACAGTCGATGAAACCGCAACGGCGTATTGATCTAAATGTTGACAATGCTGACAGAGTAACCCGCCCTCTTGCAAAGAAAAGGAAAAAAGCCCTTCAGAAGTGCCACAATGGTTGCACCGGCTTAATTCTGGTGAAATGCCTAGCTGAGAAAGCATTTTGACCTCATATATTTGCAATAGCACATCGGGGTCATGTTGTTCAGAAAGGCATTGAACGATTTTCAGAAAAAAATTATATAAAGGCAAATTGGGTTGCTTTTCCTCTACACATCGCTCTAACAATTCCGACATGTAAGTAACATAGGACAGCAAAATGATATCTTCATGTACTGTCCGGAATCCTTCAATTAGCTCACCTTGCTGCAAAGTCCCCATACCACCACCCATATGAAACAGAAAATATCCATGGGTAAATAATCGTGAACAGGATGAAAATTTACTCACTGGTTTCTTCGCCCCACGTGCCATAAGAGAAATTTTTCCTAATTCCTTCGTGAAGACAGTTATAATCTTTGAGGTTTCCCCATAATCTATCGTTCTAATGACGATTCCCTCACACTTTACTAACAAATTCCCACCTACTAAATGTAACTACTGAATTGCTTCATCATCTGAAATCTTCTCAAGCTTTTTATAAAGCATATAGTTCCCAATATAACCAGTTCGACAGAACAAACTCCATGTAAAGTCCTTCATTGACATCACCTTTTTTAGAAAACTCTTTACAGATAGTATTTTCGAATCAGTGCAGAATATCTCTGTCAATATACGGTAACTCATTGTTGGCTTTAAGCTTTTTTATAAAAGTTAATTAGTAATCATCATCACGGAAGCCTATTTCTCGCAGTTGGGTTGCTTTATTTCGCCAATCCTTTTGCACTTTGGCCCAAAGCTCTAAATAGACTTTATTACCCAGTAAATTCTCAATATCAACACGAGCACGTTGACCGATCTCTTTTAACATTGAGCCCTTTTTACCAATAATAATTCCCTTTTGTGAATCCCTTTCAACAAGAATGGACGCCATAATGTGAATAGTATCCGTATTCTCGCGTTTTTCTAATTTCTCCATGACGACAGCTATCGAATGAGGTATTTCCTCTCGCGTTAAGTGCAATGCCTTTTCACGAATTAGTTCACAAATGATGAACCGTTCAGGATGGTCTGTTACTTGATCTGCAGGATAATATTGAGGTCCCTCTGGTAGATATTTCTTGAGCACTTCCATTAAGCGATCGAGATTATTCCCTTGTAACGCAGAAATCGGAATGATTTCTGCAAAGTTTAATTTATTTTTGTAGGCAACTATTTTTTCTAAAAGAGCATCAGGGTGTACTAGGTCGATTTTATTAATCACTAAGAAAATTGGTGTTTCTGATTGCGATAGTTTCTCGACAATCATCTGCTCATCCTTACCAAAATCTTCTGCTGCACTTACCATAAATAAGATTACATCAACCTCTTTGAGCGCATTTAATGCTACCTTCATCATAAAGTCGCCTAACTTAGAATTAGGCGTATGAATACCTGGCGTATCAATGAAAACGACTTGTGCATCGTTAGTAGTTAATACCCCTTGTACTTTATTTCTCGTTGTTTGCGGTTTGTCGCTCATTATCGCGATTTTCTGGCCGATAACTTGGTTTAGAAAGGTTGATTTACCAACATTCGGGCGACCGATGATGGATACAAACCCTGATAGAAATGTCTGTTTGTCATTCATGATCTAGATCCTCCTGACTAAAAGCTCCTGGTAATAGCTGTTCTACTGTTACGATTTCAGTATCACCCTTCAAATTGGCCAAAATAACCTCCATTTGACTAGGGCATAATTCTGAAATGACTTGACGGCAAGCACCACATGGAGGCACTGGGCGGTTTGTATCCGCCACAACTGCCAAACGAATGAATTGATTGTGACCTTGTGCCATTGCACTAAACAATGCTGTTCGTTCACCACAGTTACACAACCCATAAGCTGCGTTTTCAATATTACATCCATGAATAATCGAGCCATCTTCAGTAAGAAGTGCTGCTCCAACCTTAAATTTCGAATAAGGTGTATATGCTTTTAGTCGTGCTTTTTTTGCTTCTTCAATTAACAACTCATTTGATACATTCATAAGTGCCATCCCGTTTGAAAATTATTAATCGGCTTTTCCCGATTTACTGTTAATTCTGTTATCTTTGTAATCCGTATGCATCCAATAATTCATTCTGTTTTGCAAACATGATTTTTTCATCCTCGTCAGTTAAGTGATCGTAGCCTAGTAAATGTAACATGCCATGCACAACCAAAAACCCTAGTTCTCGATTTTCAGAATGATCAAATTCAGCGGCTTGCTCTTTCATCTTGTCAACTGAAATCACGATATCTCCTAATACTCTCGGCATATCTTCTTCCAAAATGATTTCAATTTCTTCCTCACCCAATTCCTCCATTGAGAAGGAAAGAACATCAGTTGGCACATCTTTTCCTCGATAATCACGATTCATTTCCTGAATCAAGTCATTTGTTACAAAGGAAATTGTTACTTCTGTTTCAGCTTCTATGTTCTCTTGTACAGCCACAAATTGGGCTAACTTCTCAGCCAAACTGAGTTGTCCTTGTTCTAAAGTGTTCGTGTTATCCAGAACATCAACATTAATTTGCATATTTTCCTCCACAAAATTTCTTGTTTCATCATACCATTTTATCATGCTTTAAAAAAGTGACTTTACTTTCTATCTGCCCACCAGAAAACAAATGCCATACTGCCTTCAAATTATGAACTCTATTTTAATTTCGAATTACAGATTGGAGGTCATGTATGAAGTCAATATATAGCTATTTTTTTGAAAAATTCCGCAAATGCAGTTGAACCAAAGATTTCTCCTTCTTTCACAAACAGATTAAAATGATCCAAAGCGAACAGATTATCATATCTTTTGACAAGGGCCCTTTACTTGAATAACCATAGAATACCTCCACACTTTCGTCACACAATTATACACTTTAAATTTTTATAATGGAAAGTGAAAATCTGAAGTCCGCCCCACTCAAAACAGTACAATCACAATATGATTTTCACATAAATGGCCTATCCTTAATTACAGCAACAAAAAAGATCATTACCACTCAAAATGTTCAGCACTGATTTTGAAATGGTTTGATCTCATATGAAATATTGTTGGGAATATTCTTGATTTACCGATAAGTGTTGATACAATTATTCATCTTGGTGTTTTTCATAGGCGGCAATAATTCTTGCGACTAGTGGATGACGTACCACATCAGATTCATTCAAGTAAGAAAATGCAACACCTCGGACATTTTGCAA
The DNA here is from genome assembly GCA_031554275.1 of Caryophanales bacterium. Taxonomy (GTDB): domain Bacteria; phylum Bacillota; class Bacilli; order JARBTR01; family JARBTR01; genus JAVBKB01. The sequence continues at coordinate 12,468 of JAVBKB010000051.1, forward strand.
GATGCTCTCTGCTTCCTTCAAACCTGACTTTGCACCTCTTGGCAAGTCAATCTGAGTCTTGTCTCCAGTGATGACCATCTTTGATCCAAATCCTAATCGTGTCAAAAACATCTTCATCTGAGCAGCAGTTGTGTTTTGTGCCTCATCTAAAATGACGAAGGCATCATCCAATGTACGACCGCGCATATATGCGAGTGGTGCAATTTCAATCACACCTCGCTCAATTAGTTTTTCAGTAAACTCTGCACCCAAAACATCATGTAAGGAATCATACAACGGTCGTAAGTATGGGTCCACTTTCTCCTTTAAATCCCCTGGTAGGAATCCCAAGCTTTCTCCTGCCTCAACAGCAGGTCGCGTCAAAATAATCTTCTTGATCTGGTTATTCTTGAATGCAACCACTGCCATAACAACCGCTAAATAACTTTTCCCAGTTCCAGCAGGACCAATGCCAAATACCAAATCATGATGGCGAAGTGCATGCACATACTCCTGCTGACCAATTGTTTTGATACGAACTGACTTATTCTTCGAATTCTTAATGATTTCCTCATCAAACATACTCGCTAAATAATGTAACGTACCCTTTTCATAAAGCTCTATCGCATAGAGAATTTCTCTTGAACTTATTTTTAAATTTTTACGAATTAACGTTAGTAATGTATGGAGAACCTCGACCGCTTTTTGTAAATCTTCTTCTGCTCCGATAACATGGATCGATTCACCCCTTGAGACAACTTTGACATGCAATTCAGCCTCTAATGTCTTTAAATGTGAATCCTGTACGCCAAACAAAGCAATCGCTTCTTCACTTGACTGCAGTTTAATATCCAATGTTTTAGAATTCTCCACTAAAAAACCTCCATTATATTCAGTTTGATAAACTGTATTCGATAAAAACCAAGATTATTCTTCAACACTAAGTTGTTGCTCTTGGGGCTCTAGTGCTCCAGGATCTGCAAGTCCCTCAGCGATATTCTCAATCACTTCAAAATGAACCGATACAACTACTTTATCATTTGATACCTGTTTCTGCAAAATGTTTTCTTTCACAATTTCGGCATCCATCGGTAAATTCTTTCTTAAATCGACACGAGCGTTTTCTAACGCTATTTCAGTTGCCTCATCAAAAGTCAATTTACGCTTACTTTGAACTGATTCCTGAATACTTGTATTAGTAATGCTAAAGGGCAATTTCCATTTCCAAAAATGAAAATAGGTTGTGTTATCATCCTTATGATATGCTTTAAATTTCGACTTCCAAAACCCCCAAATCGGAATATCGGCACCAAACAAATTCACTTTTACCTCTGATTTATTATGTCCTGTTAAAGTTGAAAAACTTGTATGAATCGGCACTTCACTGGTTGATTGATACCATGTTTCTCCTAAAACTGTTCCTTTTGCTCCAACGTATGTTTTCTTATCATTATTTCCGATACTTCCTGAAACGAGCACCTGACCCTTTTCAACCATTTGAGTCGGAACTACTTGAACTTGTCCAGTTTCAATAAAGGTACTGACAATATAGGCTTTCTTTGAAGCTACAAGCTGAGGATATGAAGTATCTTCAGATGGTTTCGGCTGTTTCTTCTCAACAACCTGCAAATGATAGATAGAACCTCGTATCTGAACACCAATCCAAGTAATATTCGGGATCGTGTTCGTGATGTGCTTTTGCACATCATTCACGTTTCCTTCTAAGAAATTAAACTTTCCCACTTTAACATCCAACTTCTCCAGCTCTTGACGAATTACTTGTTCTGTTTTCAGACTTGCGCCATCGATTTTGATGCTCCAAACAATGTTTGAAAGAACAAATATAATTGCTAAGAAGAAGAAAATACCAAGAAATAAGCCTTTATTCAACCTGAATCTGTTTAGCAGAAAAGGTAGGCCCATTCTTTTGGTAAAGCGAAACTTTAGGTTTGATTTTCTTGCGTTTTTCCGCAGTAGTGACACCTGATCTAGCCGTATTTGAAACACAACTTGATCCTTTTCTTCGCGGCGCATATTACGGATAAAAACCCGGTCCCGCACAAGTAAATTAACAAATCTTTCGGCACCAATACCCTTTACTTGAACTTCTACAAAACCAATTATGCGATTAAGCCATGCATTCTTCATAAAATCTCCCTACAAATTTTGATCGATAAAAAGTACTTGATGAATTTCACCTTCAAGAAGAATTTCCTCAGGAAGTATCGTTTTCAAAATGAATTTATTTCCTTTAATCAGTAAATGACCCTGTTTAAGCATTAATCTCAATTCCGTATCACTGAATACCAAAATTCCTTTGTGATTTTCTATGTAAATATGGATGTCACCAATCATCGTAATTCTGGGCAATTCCAACATGATATCTTGAGGCAAGTCCATAACAGCTGCAAATCTCCTTTTGGCAGCTGAAAGCCATCTTTTAGCCATAAAAAAGAACCTCCCCTCACTCCAATATATGAGTGATTGAGAGGTTCCATAACGAACAATCAAAAATTATGTGATTTTCAAATCAAATACATGTTTCGCTTAAAAATCATTTAAATAGTTGACATTTCCTTTGAAAAATAATTCGGATCATCTGCACAGCTAGAAACGAACTCGTCTTTTCTTTGCACGAGGTAACCCTAATACCTCCGACATAACAAACGCATACTTCAAATCATTTACATCTACTTCAAAACCACGAGGCTCCTCTGTAAGATTTAATAAACGAGGTGAATCAGCATAGTTTGGCACTTCCTCTTGGAAAGTAGACGGATTAGGCGTGAACCTTTCGTATGCTACATCATAGGAAACTGTAGGTATTTCAGAAACAGTAGTTGTATTCTGAATAACAACCTGCCTTGATCTTTGTTCAGAACCAACATTAACAGATTTCTCTCTACCGTAAGTCTCCATCATTGTCTGGGCAGGGTGCGTATTAGGTCTTTCTGTTTGCCAAGTTGCAGACTTTTGAACTGGCTTTTGCTGTGGTTTTTGTT
>JAVBKB010000229.1:0-33887 GCA_031554275.1 Caryophanales bacterium
AACAAAAAATTTCACTTTTAATATGACCCATCAATTATCTATTGGGACATATACATCAACAAAAGAATCTGTAACTGGTACTATTAACATGACTAGTTGGGGTGGCGACACTTATTTTACAATTCATGTATATGAGAAAACAACGTTTGGTACTAGATTAGTAACAAGATTAGGTTTTGAAAAATCTTCTATAGGATCACCTTATACAGATACTGATAACGCTGTTGTAAAAGGAAAAAAATACTCTTATGAAATTTGGAAGAATCCAAATGGTAAAAGAATCCAAGGTTCAGGAAGTTTAAGTTACTAAGTCAAGGGGAATAAGAAAATGATAAACTTTGTGTATCCTAGTATAATCATCATGACTTTTTTTCTATTATTTTGGGGTTTTAGATTTTTTAAAGGATACATATCTCCTTTAAAATTTTTTTACTGGATGATATTTGGAATTTATATCACTTGTTTAATAGACTTGACACTATTTCCTTTTCCTTTTCAAAAATATCTGATTCAAGTCATGATAGAAGACAAACTAGGGTATAATGCCAATTTCATCCCTTTTAAAATTTTTTCAGATGCCATGGAATATGACTTGAGTTTTGGTCTAAGTATTATTTTAAAACAAGTCATCGGAAATATAGTTCTTTTTATCCCAATGGGTTTTGGAATACCGATGTTATTTCCGAAATTCAAATTAAAAAAAGTATTACTTATTGGATTATTAGCTAGTTTGTCCATTGAAGTCCTACAATCCATTGCAAACTTTTTCATTGGTTACAATTATCGTGCTGTAGACATCGATGATTTAATATTTAATTTTTTAGGAACTATATTAGGTTTAATGTTATGGAAAATTTTTTATAAATTCTTAAAAAAAGAAAATTTAACTTTAGCGTAACCGAACGTTCGCAATTGATAAACGGATTTACTAGTTAGCGTATTTGCACACAAAAAAGTTCAAAGCATCTGCATTTGAACTTTTTTGTTATCTCAATTTCTCATTGAAAACCTATAGGCAATGTGAAAAAAATTACTCCCTCGATCTAAATTACAAATGATTTGTGGATTATACGTTTTTAATTGCAGAAGCGACAATAGATTCACAAATATTAACTTGGATCTCTCTGTTTTGTCACCCTAAATGATTCTCCTCCTTCAAGATACGCATTCGCTGCCGCTAATTTGATTTCTAAAGTATATTTGGTCATTGAAAAATGCATCTCTAATTGTTAGTCGTGTCTAACAATCGGGGTGCACTTTAGGGTAGGGCTGTTTGTTTTTTTGTAATCCCACAAAAACAATAATTTTAAATATGTAAAGTTGTGCCTGATTGGTAATAGGTAAATTCATTCCAATCAATTATATAACCAATAATATTTGCTGTTTCATGAGCTTCAATATAACAGGAAACTGGTTTAGTAGCATTTCAATCAGTATTCGCAGTATTAATCCCGCTCAGATTCTTATCATACAGCAATATCAGCATGATTTTTGCTGAGAGATTGTAAAGATTTAAATTGCACATGAAGGTCTTGCAACAGTAACTGCTAGGATTTTCAGAATAAAACTTGATTGTGGTATGATGCATAGGAGAAGATTTTTCTACAAAAATTGCGAGGGTTAACAACATGACGGATTGGCACGAGATTTATCGTTTAGCAAGGGAATGGACGTTAGAAGCTGGAGAGCAGATCAAATTTCTAATGACAAAAGAAATCATTGTTGAAGAGAAGACACACAAAAAAGACCTAGTAACTAACATAGATCGTGCAATTGAGAAATTTCTTGCTGAAAAGATTCAACATCGCTACCCATCGCACTTGATTTTGGGAGAAGAAACATATGGTCATCAAATATCCGAACTGGACGGCATTATTTGGATGATTGACCCGATAGATGGCACAATGAATTTTATTCATGAGAAAAGGGATTTTGCCATTTCAATTGGTATTTATGAGGATGGTCTCGGGAAAATCGGTTTGATTTATGATGTAATGGCAAATGAGTTATTCCATTGCATGCAAGGAGAGGGTCTATTTCTCAATGATTTACAATTTCCCAGGTTACAACCTGCGCTACTCGCAGAATCACTTGTTGCTTTGAATTCCGCTTGGTTTCATGACAACCCCTTTGTTGACAAAAAGTTCATGAACCAATTCGCCAAAGATATACGGGGCGCCCGAACGATTGGTTCGGCGGCGATTCAGTTAGCTTACGTTGCAACAGGAAAATTCGATGCGTATTTATCAATGAAGCTTTGCCCGTGGGACATTGCAGCCGGCATTGTCATGCTAAACGAAGTTGGAGGCGTGATTACTACCTTTAATGGAGAGACCTGCAACCTTCTGATTACAGGGTCTGTTTTTGCTGCGAAACCAACATTTCATGAACAATTCTACAGAAATTATTCCATTCGGACGTAGCATGTGTTACAAAAGAAATTAGATTAGAATGAAAGCTCCCGCTTGAAAAGTCAAAAAAAGCACCTTTGATATGCTCTCAAAAGCCGCTGATATATCTGGATACTATCTTGGGAAATAGGACATTATCAAGAGCGAAGAAATACATTTAAGGCAGTATTACATAGTTCTTTGAAAACCATGTTTTCACCCGTGACTGTGTTCATTGGGTATTTTTTTTGGACAATCGCTTTTTTAGGATAAAACTCCCACCAATGATGAGTAACCAAATGATCATACTAATGGAGATTAGTACAGAATTGCCTGTTGCAAATGCACCAGCAACGAACATTAGGCTGATTGCGGACAGAATGGCAAGTATAAGAAATAGTGGCTTGTAATTCATTTTTTCACCTCACTCATTTTATTCTTCTATTTTAAATGAAAAATGAAGCTGAATCTAGTATGTTGTGATATAATTGTCAAGTTGTATTTACGAGCCTCTTAATTGTTGGCTTTGAAATAACGAAATATTGAATAAAAAATTAATACTACTGCAGGGAGTTTTGAAATTGAAATCAAGAAATGATATTCGAAATATTGCTATTATCGCCCACGTCGATCATGGGAAGACTACTTTAGTTGATCAGCTTTTGAAGCAAGCCGGTACTTTTCGTGCCAACGAGCATGTTGCTGAGAGAGCAATGGATTCTAATGATTTAGAACGTGAGCGTGGCATCACCATTTTGGCAAAGAATACGGGCGTAAATTATAAAGAGAACTGGATAAACATCCTGGATACACCTGGACATGCTGACTTCGGTGGTGAAGTTGAGAGAATAATGAAAATGGTTGATGGCGTCTTGCTTGTTATTGACGCATACGAGGGTTGCATGCCGCAAACGCGTTTTGTGCTGAAGAAAGCATTGGAACAGCATTTGAAAGTAATCGTTGTCGTGAATAAGGTTGACCGGGATTTTGCGCGACCACTTGAAGTGGTTGATGAAACAATTGATTTATTTATTGAGCTAGGAGCAGATGATGATCAGTTAGAGTTCCCGGTGGTCTTTGCATCGGGTATTAATGGAACTTCAAGTTTTAGTCCTGATCCTGCAGATCAAGAGGCGACTCTTGAACCATTATTTGAAGCAATTATGACACATGTTCCAGCTCCAATTGATAATCGTGAAGAAGCACTTCAATTTCAAGTAGCTTTACTTGATTATAATGACTATGTTGGTCGTATCGGAATCGGACGTGTTTTCCGTGGGACGATCAATGTAGGACAACAAGTAGCACTGATGAAATTAGATGGTTCAGTGAAACAATTCCGTGTGACGAAAATTTTCGGTTTTCAAGGTTTGAAACGTGTAGAGATTCAAGAGGCATGTGCAGGAGATCTTATTGCACTAAGCGGAATGGAAGATATCAATGTTGGCGAAACAGTGTGCCCTGTCGAAGTGCAAGAAGCACTCCCTGTTCTTCGAATTGATGAGCCTACATTACAGATGACGTTTGTTACGAATAATAGTCCTTTTGCAGGTCGTGAGGGTAAATGGGTTACTTCTCGAAAGATTGAAGAGCGTTTACTAATGCAATTGCATACGGATGTTAGTTTGCGAGTAGACCCAACTGATTCACCAGATGCATGGGTTGTTTCTGGTAGAGGTGAGCTACACTTATCAATTTTGATAGAAAATATGCGACGCGAAGGCTTTGAATTACAAGTCTCGAAACCAGAAGTTATCATTCGCGAAATCGATGGTGTCAAGTGTGAACCAGTCGAAAGAGTGCAAGTTGATTTACCAGAAGAATCAACTGGTGCTATTATGGAGTCATTAGGAGCACGAAAAGGTGAACTTCTTGATATGATTAATAATGGTAGTGGTCAGGTGCGTCTCGTATTTAATGTACCTTCACGTGGATTAATAGGATACACAACGGAATTCCTAACACTTACTCGTGGTTACGGATTGATCAATCACACATTTGATTCCTATAAACCATTGATAGCTGGAAATGTTGGCGGGCGCCGCCAAGGAGTCTTGGTGTCAATGGAAAATGGGAAAGCAACACAATATAGTATTACTGGACTTGAAGATCGCGGTGTAATCTTTATTGAACCAGGCACTGAAATTTATGAAGGTATGATTGTCGGGGAACACAATCGTGAAAATGACTTAGCAGTAAACGTTGTTCGTGCAAAGCAACAAACTAACGTCCGTTCTGCTAATAAAGATAATACAGTTACCATGAAGCGCCCTCGTATCATGTCATTAGAAGAATCACTTGAATATTTGAGCGATGACGAATACTGTGAAATAACGCCTAAATCAATTCGTTTGCGCAAGAAAGTTTTAGATAAGAATGAGCGTGAGAAATCAGCTAAGAAAAAGAAATTTAGTGAAGAATAATACGAATTTGACGGATCAGAAGTAGCAATTCAAGATGTCTAATCAAGACATCTTGAATTGGTTAGCAAATACAGATCATAGGAGGAAGAATAATGGATTCGATTTCATTTATTCCAAACTTACTCGGTGTTGCAGAGAATCCAAAACTAGGGATGTACCTACTCTATTTCGTAATCTTGATTCTTTGTGTGGCTGTTTACCTGCTTGGCTTTGCAAAAAAGCTTCCACTTTTGAAAAATGTAGTTATTTATGCGCTTCTCGCTGCCTTCTGTACTGTGCTCACCTTTTTCGGGGCATTCTTACCTGTAGCAGAAGGGTTGATTGTGATTCTCTTGATTCTCGCTGTTTACAAAATTCGAATGAAATTTGAGTATAAGAAGCAAGATGGTGAGGTTCAATCATGAAACTATCTCTTCAAGATGCACTTTCAAATTGGCTTTCCATCTATCTAGTTGTTGAAATCCATCCAACAGATGAAGCTGCACAGGAAACAGCAGATTGGTTTCAAACTGTTCTATCAGAAGATCATCAGGTTACAAAACTTTCTTATGAAATAAGAGATGGGCTGTATCATGTATTCTACACACAGAATGGTGAACAGCAGACCAAATCATATCCTCCAGAATATGTAGAAGTGATTTTGAATCAAATCGAAGAACATCCTGAACAGTTTAAACAATATCAATGACTTGAATTTCAGATATTGAAGTAATATAACCTGAAGTAGGGACTTGCTATAAGTTCCAGTTTGGATATGTTATAGTATTAACATAGCTAAAGATTGTAGGTGAACCCATGCAAGTAAAATGCTCTCTTTGTGATCAAAAGGAAACCATTCATGATGATACCCTGACGGCAAAGCGATTGGTAAATCGTCCTTTGCACACGTATATGTGCAAAGTTTGCAGCGATAGAATTGCTGTCAAAACAAAAGAACGGTTTGCAACTGGTAAATTCAAGCTTTTCAGTAGCAAAAAGCCCACAATCAGTTGGTAGTTACATTTTCTTTTGACAACTTCATTTAACAAAATGTTTGTCCCTTTCATATCATTCAATGTGATGTGAAAGGGGCTTTTTGTATGGGAATGGTTTTATCTGTAATCGTATTAGGGTTGGCTGTAAGCATCGATAACTTTGGAACTGGCATGACTTATGGGCTTAGAAAAGTTCGTATCCCGTTTTCTTCTGTGATAACAATTGGGATTTGCTCGGCAATCAGTCTTTTCGTGGGACTTATGTCGGGTTACATTGGCTCGCATTTTCTAAATAGTGAATCTGCCTCGAAATTAGGGGGAGTGATCCTCATTGGCATCGGCTTGTATACATTGTATAATTTTTTCAAGAAGGAAACGGTTTTGAAATCTCACTCAAGTGATGCGCTTTTCCATTGGGAAATCAAATCCTTTGGCATTGTGATTAATATTATGCGAAAACCTTTAACAGCTGATTTCGATGGATCAGGTAGTATAAATGGTTTTGAAGCAGTGTTTCTTGGTATTGCATTGTCTTTAGATGCGTTTGCAGTGGGAATTAGTTCTGCCTTTATGCAGTTATCTTACTTACCATTAATCATAACGACCTTTATTATGAGTACTGCTTTTTTGCAACTTGGGATTGTCTCAGGTAGTCGTTTAGCAGAAAAGAATTTCTTGCAAAAGCTTGCCTTCCTACCGGGAGTGGTGTTAATACTAATTGGATTGATGAAATTATGAGGGAAAAGCGATGAAAACGATAGGTATTACAGGTGGAATTGCCAGTGGGAAAAGTTTAGTGACGAAGAAGATTTTCGACTTGGGTATTCCTGTGATCGATGCTGATGTTGCTGCTCGAAAAGTGGTTGAAAAGGGGATGCCCGCTCTTCAAGAAATTGCAGAAAAGTTTGGGCTGGATTACATACAGAGTGATGGCAACCTTGATCGAAAGAAGCTTGGAACATTGATTTTTTCTGATTCCAATCAAAGACAGCTTTTGAATGAGATCGTTCATCCGAAAGTTCGAGAATGGATGCAGGCAGAAAAAGAAAAATATCTTAACCAAGGTGCAGAGATTATTTTCATGGACATTCCACTTTTATATGAAAGTGAACAGAGCATGGTGGACCAAATTATTGTCGTCTATGTGGATAAACCCGTACAGCTAAGAAGGTTAATGCAGAGAGACAAACTTTCCGAGGCGGCTGCGTATGAGCGGATTGCGGCTCAAATGCCGTTGGATGAAAAGAAAGCACGAGCTGATTATGTTATCGATAACAATGGTACTGAGCAAGATACCTTGAGACAATTGGCTGAATTGTTGACGCAATTGCGAGCGGACAATAATTTAAGATAATCACAAGCTTGTTAAAATAAGTGTAATGAAAAAACAAAAAAATATCTCGAATTATCATAAATGTGTTTTACTTTTTATCACTTCCGCAGATAAATGTGTTATACTATATCAGAAATTATCATCCATTCATCATCCATTTAAAGGACCCATGCATTGTGTCAATAAGGGATTTTTTATGAAATCGGATGAAAGAAAACATTTATAAAGCGGGGGAATTAGTTTGAAACCTAGAGTGGCCATTAATGGATTCGGGAGAATCGGACGTATGGTTTTTCGTAGTGCGATTTTGGATTATGAACTTGATGTTGTGGCAGTAAACGCCAGCTATCCAGCCGAGACACTAGCACATTTGTTAAAGTACGATACAACACATGGCAAGTTTGCAGGAGAAATAATTGTAAATGAAGATGAATTAGTTGTTAATGGTAAAGTCGTGAAATTAACAAACAATCGTGACCCAAGGCAGCTGCCTTGGAAAGAGTTGGACATTGATATTGTTATCGAGGCAACTGGTAAGTTTAACTCTAAATCGTTATCAATGGCTCATATTGAAGCGGGTGCAAAGAAGGTTTTGATTACCGCACCAGCAAAAGAAGAGGACATTACAATTGTAATGGGTGTCAATGATGATCAGTTTGATGTTGACAAACATGTCATTATCTCAAATGCTTCTTGTACAACAAATTGCTTAGCGCCAGTAGCGAAAGTACTTGACCAAAAGTTTGGGATAGTCAATGGGTTGATGACAACTGTTCATGCCTATACCAATGATCAAAACAACATCGATAATCCACACAAAAAGGATTTACGCAGAGCGCGTGCATGTGCGCAAAATATTATTCCAACAACGACCGGGGCTGCCAAAGCGCTAGCGTTAGTACTTCCACAATTGAAGGGACGAGTGCATGGCATGTCATTGCGTGTACCAACGGTAAATGTATCACTTGTGGATTTTGTTGTAGACTTACAAAAAGATGTGACCGCTGAAGAAGTGAACGATGCATTTAGAGAAGCCTCTGAAGGAAGTATGAAGGGGATTCTAGGGATTTCAATGGAGCCACTTGTATCGACTGACTATACCACTGACCCACGGTCAAGTGTTGTTGATGGGCTTACAACGATGGTCATTGATGATCGCAAAGTGAAGGTCGTTTCTTGGTATGACAATGAATGGGGCTATTCAAAGCGAGTTACGGACCTTGCTGTGCTAATCGGAAACAAAATGTTAGAAAAGAGCTTAGTTGAATCAAAATAATTCTTCCATACAATAATATTTATGGCTGATATTTGTAAAAACAAACTTGTTTTCATAAGTGTATGACTGTTGTTGATTTTTGACATTTCGAAACCGGTTGTCGTACATGGAAATCTTGTTTTTACTATTATCAGCTTTTTTGTTGGCATGCTTTGTTAGTATAGAAATTTTTTGCTGTTCAGAGTGTCAGAAATTATATACAATAGGATAAGTATTTTAATTATGATAGGGAGGTTGATTCATGAAGTGTCCTTCATGTAATCAAGTTGATTCTAAAGTGCTTGAGTCGCGAACAATCGAGGATAGCACTGTGATGAAAAGAAGAAGATCCTGCAATGAATGCGGATTTCGCTTTACAACTTATGAAAGAATCGAAGTAATTCCACTGATCGTGGTCAAGTCAGATGGCACTCGTGAATTGTTTAGTCATGAGAAAATCTTACGCGGATTAAATTATGCTTGCCAGAAAAGGCCAATTACATTTGATCAATTAGAACAACTTGCGCGCGAAGCGGAAAACTTTATCATCAACCAAGGTATTTATGAAGTATCGAGCAGTGAAATTGGGGAATATGTTGTTGATAAATTGCGTGAGATAGATGAAATTGCCTATATTCGCTTTGCTTCAGTCTATCGCCAATTTAAAGATGTAGATAGTTTTATCAAAGAAATTACGAAGTTGCAGAACAAAAAAATGTGAGATGTTGAGTGATGACGAAGAGCTTGTTAGAAGTACTGCCAAAAGATAAGTATGTAGTACTTAATCGCCATAAACTATCAGAGATTGATACAAAAGTTGTTCAGCTTTTGTATCAACCTCTTATTAGTGCACCTGCAATTTCTTTGTATTTTGCACTGATGAATGAACTTAATGCCGATCAAATGTGGTCAAAACCAAATGATCATTATTGGCTGCTTGATTTTTTTTCAATCAATATGAATGAGTTACTTTTGCATAGAAAAAGTCTTGAAGGCATTGGATTGCTACGTGCATGGCGAAAGTCTACTGACACTGGTGATAACTATATTTATGAAATTCAAGCACCAATCTCAGCGGAAACTTTTTTTCAAGATGAGATACTGATGATCTTTTTGCAACAAAAAATCGGGACAAAGCATGTTGAGCGCTTAGTCAAAATATTTTCTGATAAGAAAGTTCCTCAGGACTATGAAGAAATAACGGCTAACTTTAATGATGTGTATACGCCTATGAAACCTGATGAACTGGCAAAAATGAGTAATCCGGATAAAAGAAAGAAAATATTAGCCAATCAGTTCTTTACCAATGAAGAAATGACCTATCAGAATTCTTTTATCGAAGAATTTGATTTTGGGTTGTTAATTGAAGTGTTAAAAGGGAACTTTGTTAATCGTAAGTCACTTACACCAAGTGCTATGCAGACCATTTCTGTGCTTGCCTATTTGTATCAAGTAACTGTGATTGATATGAGCAAACTAATTCTCAGATGTGTGAATGACAAAGGTGTTATTGATTTGGCACAGCTTGGAATGATAATACGGGACGGTTATCTCAAGGAGCACCAACATTTGCCTTCATTGATCTCGAAGGTGCAGCCTAACAGTTATCGTACAATTGTAAACCCCAAAACAGATGAGGAGCACCTGCTATATGCCTTTGAAAATAATTCGCCGCTTGACGTATTAACCAGTGTCGAAGTATCCAATGGTGCAAAGCCGTCTGCTAGCACTTTGGCAATTATTGAAAATATTATGATCAATCAAAAGTTGAATCCTGGTGTCGTCAATGTCTTGCTTCATTATGTATTGCAAAAATCAGATAATCAGATATCAAAGAATTATATTGAACAAATTGCAGATACACTTGCGCGGAAGAAAATTAAAACTGTACAAGAAGCATACGATCATTTCAAAAAGGGTCTTGCTGGTTCCACCGCAACCGCAAAGCCTGCCAGTAAGCGAAGTTATGGGAATAAGAAGGATATCATTCCATCATGGATGAAAGAACAAGAAAGTGGCAAAGAGAAAACCGATTCCGTAGATATTGAAGAATTGAAGAAAACTTTAGAGCAGTATAAGAAAGGAGGTAATTGATTTGAAAAGTCTCCAAAATGCTATGCAGGCAATTGATTTGAAAATTACAAGTAATGAATTGAAAAAAACAAAAGATGCCATCCTGACTAACAAAGAAGTGCAGCTTTTCTTGAATAAGCATTCAAGCCAAATTTCAAACGAAACAATTGAAAAAAGTCTTTCAATGCTAAATGAGTTTTCAATTCAAAATCAATCCTGTGCAAAGTGTAAAGGTCTAGACATGTGTACGAATCTCATCAGTGGATTTCAACCTCAGCTTACATTTGATGGGCGGCAGATTGAAATCAATTATCTTCCTTGTGAAAAGAAAATTGTTGCGGAGGCACGGCGCAAAATCCAAAATAATATTCGAACGCTATATATCCCGAGTGAGATTCGCAATGCGAATTTTAGTAAGATTGATGTCGAAAAGGACATTACTGATCGTGCACAAGCAATTAAGAAAGCCACACAATTTGCCAATAATTATGCAGTAGGGAACTTTGTCAAAGGACTTTATTTGCACGGGGCATATGGCGTCGGCAAAACATTTATCCTTGGTGCAATCGCTAATCAACTTGCAGAGAAGGGAATTGCTTCATACATCGTTTACTGGCCAGATTTTCTTCGCGAATTGAAAGGGTCATTTGAAAACAATACTTTTAATGAAAAAATCGATTCACTCCGTTCGGTGCCCGTACTTATGATTGATGATATTGGTGCGGAGTCAATGACTGCTTGGGGACGTGACGAGGTAATGGGAACGATTCTACAGCACCGTATGAACGAGAAATTGCCCACATGCTTTACCTCCAATTATAATTTTTCTGAATTGGAAGAGCATTTGTCACAGGGTCAGGATACAACAAAAGCCAAGCGGATTATGGAAAGAATTCGTTTCCTCAGTGAACCGATTGAAGTCGGAGGGCAGAACCGGAGAAAATAGATGTGAGAAATGCTCTACGATTGTACATCTATAATTTTGCAATATATTAAACCAGTCCTTTACAAGATGCAGCGGCTTTACCCGCGATAGATTGTAGAGGACTTTTTGATCAAAAAAAGTGATGATTTATGCTGACCGTAGATCGCAATATTCAAATTTCAATTATAAACAATGAGTACTGTATGACAACCATCTCAATCGACTGTAATAAATAAAAATCTTTCTGGTTATAATAAATTTGTATTTGTAGGAATACAAAGAAAATTGCTGAACAAGCAAATACCAGGAGGAAAAAATGAATAGACTTTTGAAAAATCTTGTACTTTTGTCTTTAGTTTTCATTCTATCAGTCGCTTTATTTGCATGTAATAATGACGATAAGGATAACACTGCAACCGATATGAAGGATACTGAAGAGAAAACCGATACAACTAAGAAAAACGATATGACCGATACAACTAAGAAAGATGATACGACTAAGAAAGACGATACGACTAAGAAAGACGATATGAAAGATGACACTTCGGCAAAAGGTATGGTTGCCAAAAGTATGGACGGCAAGATCCAAGTTGAACTTCCAAGCGATATGACAATGAGCAATGCCGAAGTTACTGATGCTGCTCCGATTGTTGCTACTGATAAAGACAAAAACAAGGTATTTGCAATGGCTCTTGCTCCTAAACAAGCTGGTTTCACATTTGATAGCTTAAAACAAGGCGGAACGGATATCATGGAAGAGATGGTAGATGGGAAAAAAGCGTTGTGGTTTGGAACTGCTGCTGGTGAAAATACAATGTACACAGGTTTTGTCGAAGGAAAAACGAATGTATACTCAATTATTATGACGGTGAAGGATATGAACTTCAAAAAAGAAGACTTCGCAAAAATCATGAAGAGCATCAAGATCACTGACTAATAATTGCCCCGCTTGGGGCGTTTTTTTGTAGGGATTCGGGTTACAATTTAGTAGGATATGCCGATTGTGTTAAGTAGGACTGTTCAGGATTTAGCAGCAGAATTTTCGTGATTTAGGAGCATACTCACAGATATTGGAGCGAATAATCCAAAATCCAGCTTAGGGATTACTTTAAGCAGTCTAATAATGGAGATTCTCTAAATTTTTCATGATTTTCTTGCCAATTGCCGTATAAACCAGTATACTTTTTATAATATTTCAGTAATGAGAAGGATATGGATGCTCTAAGGCGCTGTTTGTAGAGAGAAAGGCATTGGTGAAAGCCTTTCAACAGTCATGACCATTTACCACCTTTGAACTTGATCAGGGAGTTCGATAGCTTATTGAAAAGCATTCGAACAAAATGATCGACGGCGAAACCGTTATCCTGGCAAGCATTTGATGCTAAGTGCCACGTATTTTCATGTGGAACTTGGGTGGAACCGCGGGTATTGCATATTTAACTCGTCCCTTATTGATAGGGATGGGTTTCTTTTTTTTGAAAAATTATTTTCAAATCGATGTAAACCAACCCAACTCAATCGGAAGGACTCATACTGATTTTCAATTTGAAAGGAGTTTTACAATGATCAAGATTTCATTTCCAGATGGTTCACAGAAGGAATTTCAGAAAGGGATCACAACAGAAGAGGTTGCTGCTTCGATTAGTCCTGGACTGAAGAAAAAGGCTTTGGCGGCAAAGGTGAACGGTGAGCATTATGACTTAAATCGCTCGATCGAAGTGGATGCTAGTTTAGAAATTATTACACCAGAACATGTGGATGCTTTGGAAATTATTCGTCATAGTTTCGCACATTTATTAGCGCAAGCAGTGAAAAGATTACACAAAGATGCTTGCTTTGGTGTGGGACCTGCAATTGAGAATGGTTTCTACTATGATATTGATATGGAGCATCCGTTATCCTCTGAGGATCTGCCTGCTATTGAGAAAGAGATGAAACGAATTATCGATGCCAACTTGCCGATTAAGCGCGTTGAGGTTACAAGAGCTGAAGCGCTTCGTCGTTTTAAGGAAATTGGTGATCCATATAAGATCGAGCTTTTGGAGGCAATACCTGCTGATGAGCAAGTAACAATATATGAACAAGGTGAGTTCTTTGATCTCTGCCGTGGCGTCCATGTGCCATCCACTGGAAAGCTTAAGGTATTTAAATTACAAAGTGTTGCGGGGGCATATTGGCGGGGTGATAGCGATAACAAGATGCTTCAACGTGTTTATGGAACTGCCTTTTTCACGAATGAAGAATTGGATGAGCATTTGCGCTTATTAGAAGAAGCAAAAGAGCGTGACCATCGCAAAATAGGTAAGGAACTTGATCTTTTTACAATTAATCCGCTAGTAGGATTGGGGATGCCACTTTGGATGCCTAAGGGAGCAACTATCCGTAGAACAATCGAACGTTTTGTCGTTGATAAGGAAATTGAGCTGGGTTATAACCATGTCTACACACCAATTATGGGTGATGTGGAATTATACAAAACTTCGGGTCATTGGGATCATTACAAAGATGACATGTTCCCTGTAATGGAATTCGATAATGAATCATTAGTGTTAAGACCTATGAATTGCCCTCATCATATGTTAATTTATAAAAATAGTTTGCACAGTTATCGTGAGCTACCGATTCGAATTGCAGAGCTAGGCATGATGCATCGCTACGAAATGTCGGGTGCAGTATCAGGTTTGCAGCGTGTTCGAGAAATGACTTTGAATGATGCACATGTGTTTGTAAGACCCGATCAAATTAAAGACGAATTTATGCGTATGATTACATTGATTAAAGAGATGTATAAAGAATTCAATATCAGTGATTACTCATTCCGTTTGTCTTACCGTGATCCAGCTGATAAAGAGAAGTATTTTGACGATGATGCAATGTGGGAGAAAGCGCAATCAATGTTGAAGGATGCCATGGACAGTATGGGTATTGAATACTTTGAAGCGGATGGTGAAGCCGCATTCTATGGTCCTAAGCTTGATGTACAAGTCAAAACAGCTTTAGGAAAGAGCGAAACGCTTTCGACTGTTCAATTAGACTTCCTTTTGCCGGAAAGATTTGATCTCACATACATTGGTGAGGATGGGAAACAACATCGACCAGTGGTCATTCACCGTGGATTATTATCTACTATGGAGCGATTTGTCGCCTATTTAATTGAAGAATATAAGGGTGTTTTCCCGACATGGCTAGCACCTGTGCAGGTGCAGGTCATTCCGGTGTCTCCAGATGCCCATCTGGATTTTGCTCGTGAAGTAGAGGCGGCACTACAAAAAATCGGCTTACGTGTTGAAGTAGACATCCGTGATGAAAAGATCAGCTATAAGATACGTGAAGCGCAGTTACAGAAAATTCCGTATATGCTGGTACTTGGCGATCAAGAGCAAGCAAATGGTGAGGTTAATGTGCGTAAACATGGCGAACAGGAATCTATTGCCATGAAGTTAACAGAATTTCTTGCACAAATCAAAACTGAGTTGAAATAGTTGAGTTCAAACTTTTATAAAATTTAAGCTCCCCAAATTTCATTGGGAAATCGGGAGACTCCTGTGGGAAAAGGAAGCTAGGCGAGACCTTTGGCTCGCGGATTCCCCGAGGAAAGCGGCTTTTTTCAATAAAATTCAAGCTAATAATTTATTATGAAACCAACTCAGTCACTTAATTATTTAGTTTTCGAATAGGAATATCAACAGATTCATTTGGTCAATTGAAATAAACCTTGAAATCATCTACACTATTTATATAGAGTAGATGATTTTTTTATCGAATAAGGTCTTAGTCAAAGGATGTCAGGATGAAATTGCTTCCTCATGCTTTGGATTTTGGCGCATAATAAATAACCAAAATGGAGTGATTGGAATGAGACGTTGTTTTACTTACAAAGATGACAAATCAGATAAGTTTTGGTGGATTAATTATTGTGGACCACAATTTGCAGTGAATTTCGGAAAGACTGGAACAACTGGGCGATTTGAGATCAAAGAGTTTGATTCTGATGAAGAATGCGAGAAGCAGGCAGCGAAATTGCTCGTTCAAAAGGTGAAAAAGGGATATATCGAGACAAGTGATTTTGACTTTGATAAACATTTTTACTTGGATAATGAAGAGTTTGGACCGCATATACTGACTTCTCACCCGAAGTTTGCCGCACATTTCCAAGATGATCTTTACTACGACTGTGGTGATGAGGAAGCCCCTTTTGGTAGCGATGAAGGAAGTGACACCTTGCACTTTCTATCAGATCAGGTGAGAAAAAAAGGTGAGATAGATTTCGTGAATTTTCCAAAATGGTTGATTGAAACGGAGTGGGAAATGACTTATATTCCAGTCCAGAGCTTGCAGGAATCAGCAATTCAGAAATTAATAGAAATGGATGAAATGAATTTGATACAAAGCGACATGGTAACATATGCAGCTGGCTTTGGACAAATCAAGATAACAGGTAGAATTGATGCCGCACTTAAAGAGGCAGCAATTCTCGCAATGCAACGTTTGCAAATTGTTGCCAAGTTATTAAAGTGGGGCGATCCTTCCGAAATTAGTAATCAAATGATTGCCGAGTTACAGTCGTTTGATTGCTAGTGAATTTGCAGAAAAGTTGTGTCCTCAAGAAGTGTTGATAACTCGAAATATTATTGTGGCAGTTAAATTATCAGAACTACCAGCAAGCAAAGTGTAGTTTCTGTTGTCGACAAAGAACCTCCAATGTTAGTTGGAGCTGACAATATTGAAAAACTGTATAATCAACGGAAACTGATTAACGAAAAGGCATTATTTCACTGTTGACTTGCTGAAGGCAGTCTAAATCCCTCCTCTTTTTCATAAGAATATGAAAAAGGGGATTTTATATTTGAACAAGTATCAAACCGTCTATACTAGACTTCCGTATCACTTTGCTAGATTTGAGCAAGATGTAAAGCGACTTCAAAAACGCTTTCCGATGCTACAAGTGAATATCATTGGTTATTCGTGTTTGTGTAAGCCACTATATGAGTTAAAAGTGGGTAAGGGTAAGAAGAAGGTGCATTTCAACGCGTCATTTCATGCAAATGAATGGATCACCAGTTTGGTGCTAATGAAATGGTTTGAAGAATTGCTTGTGACTGAGTATGTACAAAAAGATGGCACGATCAATGAGTCCGCTGCAGTTTTTTTGCTGGATTCTGAAATCTCACTTGTGCCGATGGTCAATCCTGATGGTGTCGACCTAGTGATTGCTGCAGTACCAAACGATTGGCAATCGTATTGTAAATCGATAAATGGCTCAACAGATTTTTCAGGGTGGAAGGCTAATATTCGTGGTGTCGATTTAAACAATCAATTTCCGGCAAACTGGGAGATCGAAAAGGAACGAAAAATCCCAAAAGCACCTGCCTCAAGAGATTTCCCAGGCAATAAACCATTAACTGAACCTGAGGCACGGGCGTTAGTAGATTTAACCACTCGTGAACAATTTGACCGCGTTTTTGCTTTGCATACCCAGGGAAGGGAATTCTACTGGGGTTATCAACATTACCATCCAAAGGAATCGGCTTTCCTTGCTGAAAAATTCGAAAAAATCAGTGGCTACAAATCTGTGCAGCATGTAGACAGTCATGCAGGATACCGAGATTGGTTTGTTTACACATTCCGCAAACCAGGATTTACGCTAGAACTTGGGGAAGGTGTTAACCCGTTGCCGCTTGAACAATTCGATACAATATTCCAAGATGTCTCACCCTTATTGACAGCAGGAATCTACTTGTAGACCTCCATGCTTTAATGGTTATTTCTGCCATATTGACCAATAATTTTGAAATAAATTTCCGCTTTGATATAATGATAATTGATTTAAGCTTTGATTAGATGAAAAAGGTTACCAGTCGCAAAAAAAAGCATTAGGACTTAGGTACACGAAGTTCTTAATGCTTTTGCTTATCTAATTCTAGATAAAATAATAAATGAATTTGCGCGAATTTTCCATCTTGCTTTGTCAAAAAACTTGAATATTCTCGAAGCCGTTCTGCTCTAAGTTCTAACTTAGAAAGCAGAAGGGACTACTCAGTTTGTCTGAGAATAGGGTCGGTAACTGCTATTCGAACATTTTTTTCACTCGAAATGAAACTTGAACAAATTCATCCGTTATTTTAATCTGGAATCTGGATTAGGAAATTCTAGTGAATAATAGCTGGATAACCATCATTAATTACAGTCATCACAGTGAACCACCCAAATACAACAACAGAAACACCTGCAAACAATAAACCAAGTTTGTTTTTGCTTTTCAAAGCACCAAGACTTGCAAAAACTGCTACAATAGTGACAAGTCCAAATATAATCACTAAACCCATTGTACAACCTCCAATTTTGGATAATATTCGTTAGTCATTAGTTTATACACAAATTCAAATGATGTCGAGAAATTGCTACTAGTGAGGCTCTCATGAAAAACCAGATTCTAGAACAAATACAGCAATCAGAGCAACAATTCATGCCAATTGATGTGTTTATGGCTATGGCTCTATATGGCGAACACGGCTACTACACAAAGTCACAGCAGAAAATCGGGCGAAGCGGAGATTTCTACACCTCTGTTTCTATTTCCCCTGTTTTTGGTGAAGTGTTGGCAAAGTGGATAAAGAAGCGAATCCAGGATGAGCAATTACCTGCCCGAATATGCGAATTAGGTGCTGGAAATGGTCAGTTAGCTGCAACGATCATGAATGCACTTCGAGAGGATTTTCCTGATCTTCAATATACTATTGTTGAAAGCAGTCCTTTTCACCAAGATTTGATTCGTCAAACGGGTGCGGAAGTGAATTTGTTAACCACTATTGACGAGTTGGATGCTTTCAGTGGAGTGGTGTTTTCCAATGAATTCTACGATGCACTTCCTGTAAAAGCAGCGATTTATCAAGATGATGAATGGATGGAAATTGGTGTCACTTGTCAAAGTGACGAATTGGTGGAGACTTACCGCAAATTAGATGCTTCGAGTCAAGCTTTTATCAAGAATCTCAATATCCGCAAGCCAATCGCAGCACAACGCATCGAATTACCATTGCAAATGCTTCAAACATATGAAGCGATTTGCCAAAGACTTGAAAGAGGAAGTATATTAACGATTGATTATGGAATCACAAATGATGCACTGACCGACCCTAAGCATTGTAATGGTAGTTTGCGTGGTTTCTATCAACACCAACTCGTTGCAAATATTTTAAATAATCCTGGTGGGATGGACATAACAAGTAGTATATTGTTTGATGAACTTGCGAAGTGTGGAATCAAAGCTGGTTTAACAACAACACAAATGGTCGATCAGCGACAATTCTTATTGGATCAAGGGATATTCGAGCTGCTAGTTGAGCATCATGATCCCAATCCTTTTTCTGATGCGAGCAAGCGTAACCGGGCAATTGTCCAGTTTATAACAAGTGGCGGGATTAGCGACTATTTTTATATATTAGAACAAAATAAATACTCCAAGTTGCTGTAAAACAAGTTAAAAAACCTCCAATCTTGATTGACCCGGAAGTGCTCAACTCAATCAAGATTGGAGGAATTGGATAGGGTGAAAATAATTATTTGACTTAGTGAAAAAGTGTAAGTTGAAAAAGCTAATAATTGTGCGGTTATTCAAATCCGATCGGCATGAGAAATGTTGTGTAATAGGTAAATGAAATGAAACTTACAGCAAGATAGCCATAGAAAATATATAGATACATTCTCTCAGTAAGCTTTAAATAGCTCAAGAAGACAAACATGACCGTTTGTGCCAAGAATAATACTGCAACAGATTTCATATCGCCAATATAGAACATGACCGCCATGATGCCTGTCCAAAAACCGCAAACTTTGTACATGTTACTCATATAATACCTCCTGAAACACAAATTATGGTATCATTATAACGATCGAAAAAAAAAAAGTAAAATAATAACGTTGGAGTCGATATGAGGACAATACTCTTAGTAGGCTTGATGGGAACGGGCAAAACATCAGTTGGAGTGGCGCTAGCTAAAGAATTGAAGGTGGACTTTGTGGATATTGATTGTAGCATTGAAAAATGTGCTGGTATGACACTTAGTCAGTACTTCGAAAAGCATGGGGAGCGATATTTTCGGCAAGTGGAGAAGATGATTCTTAAAGAAATTCCCCTTCAACGGGCTGTTGTTGCTTCAGGTGGCGGCGCAGTAATTTTGGAAGAAAGCCGGAAATGGATGCAAGAACATTGTGTCGTGGTGTTATTAACTGCGAAAGTAAAGACTATACTAGATCGTTTGAAAACTGATGAAACTAGACCACTTTTACAGGGAAATAAGAAGGATACAATAACGTCACTACTTCGTCAAAGAAAATCACTATATGCTGAGGTTGCTCAAATAACTATTTCAACTGATTACAAGTCAGTTAAGGAAATTGTTTCGGAAATTGTGGATGCATTGGAGCAGAACTCACTTGTTAAGTTAAGCTAAATGAATTGAAAAAAGTGAAGGAAATCTAAACCCAAACACAAGAGAATCTATCTGTCTAAGGTAAATAGATTCTTTTTTTTATTGGTACAGCCTTTTGTTTCTCGAACTCTTGCTTGGACATTGTGAATAATTCTACTTGAAATTGTGGAAGATGATATCAGGTGATAGCATGAATACAAATGATTACGTCAAATTTCTGACCTTAAGATTGATGAAATACTTGGATGAACCAAAAGAGACACGCACTGCAAGACGTCAGCAAAGAAAAGCAGAACGCGAACCACTTTTGCAACGATGGTTTGGTGTTTTGCCAATGACGTTTTCATTATGGCGTGAGGATGCAACAAATAAGTTGCGAATACTTATCGAATCAAGAAGAAAAACAAATTAGCCACTGTTTTCCTTAAGAAATTTGGAAATTCATATTTGTTTTTCACCAAAGAAATTACCTGTGAAAATGAGAAATCACAGGTAATAGGTTTTTGGGATTGATGATTGGATGTCTATTGTCGCTCAACTTGGCTTCGAATCTGTCTTTAATGTCAACCTCAGTTGCTTTTTTCATCCTACAGAGGATAAATAGAATAACCCACCATTGATTGTTTTGATGGTGATTTTTGGTTCATAAAGATTTTGAATGGATTGATATTCCCAATGATATTGCTCGTTTTTTTCTAAATAAAATCCTTCTAATAGTCGCAAGTCTTCTCTCATACGCAGGTTGGCTTGATCCGCCCATTTACTCTCTTCGGAGTCAATCATTGCTGTTACATATTTTTCAAGACGTTTAATCCCACTATTTAATGTGATAAAAGGGTGTAAAGTGTAACTCAGTTCAGCAATTCTAGGAGAGAGATGCAATTGGTGAACCTTCTCTGAGAAATCTTCAATGATTTCTCCATTAATCAAATTCAATGCAAGTGATACATATTTGGATTTCTGTTGATCACATAGATAAGAAATGACCATATTCATGCACAGCCATGGATATAGTGCAGCTTGGCAGTTCTCATATAACCGAATGTGTTGAGCCATCTGTTTACATGATTGAAAAATTTGGTGCAAACGTGGCGAGCCGAAATGAATAGCTTCGCCTTCAATGTCACTAATATCATCCCAGCGCGTATGGAGATTCAATAATGTTGTTTTCGGTTCGCCACCAGTTTGATCTAAATAATGCCAATAAAAGTGTCTATTCATCAATTGCTTATCAACTTCCACAGTAAGTTGAACAGCCAAATGATTGCCGCTATTTTCAATAATCTCACATTGATTGAAGCGGAAATAGTCAACGAGAAATTTGTGAACCTCTTGTGATTGCATATTCTTTCCTCCTTGCAAGGATTTGGCGACTAATCAAAAATCTCTTTATCAATATTGTTTACCCAAGCTCTTTAAAGCCGGATCCCGTGTTGTCTGCTGACTTCATTTCTTTTGCAAATTCAATTAGTGTTGAAAGGTTGTCCATCTTCACAAGCATTTCGCCTTCAGTCTTGGACTTGCCAAGAATGTCTACCAAATGCTTCTCTAAGTTTCTCACTTCAAGTCTTGTGAGGATGTCATCAAGTTCACCCACCACTTGTTCAAAAAGTTGGATTTTGTCATAGAGGATCCGCATTACATGCTCTTCTATGGTATTTCGCGTTGCAAAATTGAAGATCCGCACATCATGCTCTTGACCATATCGATGCACCCTACCAATTCGTTGTTCTAGTTTCATTGGATTCCAAGGAAGATCAAAGTTAATAATATGATGGCAGAATTGCAGATTTAATCCCTCTCCTCCTGCCTCGGTTGCAATCATCACTTGTGCACGGTTTTGGAACAGCATGCGCATCCAATCTTTTTTACTTCTCTTAAACCCACCACGAAATGGAACGGCAAGAATACCATACTGCTTAAAGAACCACTGCAAATAGAGCTGTGTCGCTCGGTATTCTGTGAATATCAATACTTTATCATTTATTTCTTGCACCAGAGCTAGTGCTTTTTCTGCCTTAGAATTGGTGTCCACCTGTTCTATATAAGGGAGAAGTTGTTCCGCACCAGTATTTTTTGCTGTAAAATATACAGCTTCGCGACTACTGCATGCTTCTCGTTGCAAAATCAATGTTGAAAAGTGATCGTTTCGGTATTTGGAAACTACCTCATAAAGGGTACGCTCGGATTTACTCATGTCGATAAAAACCGTTTCCACATGGCGCTTCGTCCATTCGATTCCAGATGTTTCTCGACGATTACGCAC
The DNA here is from genome assembly GCA_031554275.1 of Caryophanales bacterium. GTDB lineage: Bacteria > Bacillota > Bacilli > JARBTR01 > JARBTR01 > JAVBKB01. Next base: position 22,072 of record JAVBKB010000229.1, read on the forward strand.
CATCACTTTGCTAATCAATTCCTTGATAATTTGGTCATCCTGTGCCGTCTTTCTGCTACCAGAGAATCTTTTCATGAAGTTCTCGTAATTGCCAAGATGCCCTGGTTTAAGGAGTGAAACTAAGTAAAAAATCTCTTCTAACCGATTTTGAATTGGTGTTGCTGTTAACAACAGGCAGAATTTTTTTTGAATTCTCTTCACAAACTCGTAGTTTTTCGAGTTGTTATTCTTCAATTTATGCGCTTCATCAACAATCACAATATCATACTCTTGTTGCAAGATTTCCTGCTGATTATTGGGACGTTTCGCTGTATCTAAAGAGGTAATCACAATGTCATAGCTGTTCCAACTCCTGTTTTTCCGATAGATTTGTGCCGGAATATGAAACTTCTCAATGAGTTCGGTTGACCATTGCGTAACAAGGGAAGCGGGAACCAAAATAAGTGCCTTTCTAACTAATCCGCGAATCATATATTCTTTAAGAATTAATCCAGCTTCAATCGTTTTCCCTAACCCAACTTCATCTGCAAGAATTGCCTTTCCATTCATCTTTTCAATGACTGCAGTCGCTGACTGCAATTGATGCGGGAGGGGTTCGAAATTCGCAATATATTTCAGTGATCTAAGCCCTGAGAAATCAGAGACGACTAAATTCTGTTCAGCTTGAATAGCTAATTTGAATAAGTCATAACTACACCAAGGCCCATCGTTTTCCACTTTTTGTTCGAAATCCTTACACCAAACTTCATCAAAAAAGATTTGTGGTTTCACCTTGTTGACCTCATATGAACGTATTTTCAATCAGTATGTCCTAGTTTGCGAGGTTTTATAAAATCGTTTTATAAAAATAATCTTTTCACAAAAAAACTGATATTCAAGAAATCACGTTTTCTCTAATAAGATTCGTGTTTTTTGAATATCAGTCCAACAATATTGCTCATATGCAGTTGTTATAACATTAGATTCGTGTTAATACGTTCATTTGTGGTTATTAGTTCTGCAAGATTAACTACGAATATCTCCAGCCGCCTTAATTCGCACCTTGTTTGTATTACCTGGGTAATAAGCAAGTGGAATCTCTTCGATTTCCACAATTGTAATTGTTTCTGGAATAGCACCAGCTTTGGCAGCAAGGTCTCTTGCTTCTGCTTTTGCTTGTTCAAGTACTTGCTCGCGTGGTGTTTGATCATAAGATATCAGTTGCTCGAAATTCCCACTCACTTTTGAAATAGCTGAGCCAATTGCATTGGCGACTGTGAAGTGATTCGGTTTCAATACCTTACTAGCGCCTGCAAAATTTTCTGGAAAGATAATGGAGCCGCCGCCAACAAGAATAACTTCGCAATCTTGTGAACTGGTTTTCATTTTATCAATATTATCTTCAACTATTTCCTTGATCTTCACTTGTACCTTTTCAGCAAATTCTAGGTCAATATGCGAAACAAGGTTCTTATCACCAAGATCCGCAAGTCCCAATCTGACTGCAATGTCTGTTGTTGTCATAATGGCACCGCCAAATACAAGCGCATCCTCTTGAATTCTGTGACCAACACTATCTGGTCCTATCGTGATAACACCATTCTGTTCGCGAACGATGCTTCCGCCACCAAGTCCAATTGAAGCAACGTCTGGCATTCTGAAATTGGTTCTAACACCACCAATTGTTACAGCAACACTACTTTCGCGTGGGAATCCATTTTGGATGACACCGAAGTCAGTTGTTGTGCCACCGACATCGATGACGATTGCATCTGCTAACTGACTCAAATAAGATGCACCTCTAATCGAGTTAGTAGGGCCACATGCAATTGTCAGAATCGGATATTTCTGCGCTAAATCCATCGTCATGAGTGTTCCATCATTTTGACTGAGGTAGACATCCGCATTTGTGATACCGTTTTCTGAAAGACTCTTAGCGAATCCAACTGTGAAACTGTCTGCAACTTTATGCAAACCAGCATTAATAATGGTGGCATTTTCTCGTTCAATGAAACTTAACGAACCTATTTGGCTGGATTTAGAAACATGTACGTCTCCTAGAATTTCTTTCACAAGCGCTTCACACTCATCTTCGTGCTCATTTCTCACAGGTGAGAAAACACATGTAATCGCAATTGCAGATACTTTACCCTTTATCTTTTGCAAGAAATCAGCTGTTGCTTGTTTGTCAAAGGGAGCAAGTTCTTTGCCGTCATACTCATAACCACCAGCAACAGAGATGTACTCTTTGACAAAGAATTTCAAGTCCTCAGGCCAATCGATCATTGGTAGAACACCCTGCATTGCAGGAGCACCGATCCGGATGAGTGCAATATCAGATAGCTTTTTTCTCTCAACAATCGCGTTTGTACATTGGGTGGTGCCAAGCATTGCTTGTGTGATTTTCTTCGGATCAACTTTTGAGGTTTTCAAAATGTATTGTAGTGCGCTAAGGATTCCTCCATAAATATCATCTGTGGTTGATACCTTAATACTTTCTACAATGTTCAAGTTTTGATCAATTAACACAGCATCTGTATTTGTGCCACCTACATCAATACCGATTTTGTACATGATTATCGCACCTCCTTTGCAACACGTTCTTCTACTGGCACATACTCGGCGTCGTAGCCAAAGTATTTTGGTCCGACAAGCTCTAAACCAGCAGGTGTTCGCCACATGTCATCACAAGGCATGGCGACGACAAAAACACGCTTCCCATACTTCACAGCATCAGTTGTTACAGGGTAAAATGTTTCAGAATCAACAAGTGAGATTAAGTCTGGAGTTGTTGCCTTGACTTGATCATTCACAAATGCAACTAGGTTCTCGTTTTGAAAAGAAACCTTCGCTTGATTTCCTTTAAACTCGCTGATCCCTTCTAACACAACATCACCAAGATTGAATGCGCCTTTCGTTTCTCTTAGGACATCGACAATTTTCCCGCGGAATAAAATATGTCCCTGCGTGACTTTTTTGAACTGTTCTTCAGCAGATTGCATGTCGTCAGCACTTTGAATTAACCGAATCGCCTCACCAATTTCTTGAGAACGAGTGACAATATCCCGAATTCCATATTTTTTAAGCGCAGCACCATCCAGTGCATAAAGTGAAACACACACAGATCCTCCACAGCTCATGGTCACAGCTCTGGCTAGCTCTTCAGTCCACTTATTTGTAATCGTCTTGAACATGCAAGTGTTGCCTTTCTCATCAGTGAGCGCCATTGGTGTGGCACTAATACCACCCATTGTAAATGTCACCATTTGCAGCTCTGGAAAGGCTCTTCCCATTCCATCAGCATCGATAAGTGGCAAATTTAGCCTGGCTGCTGCAGCGAAAGGGAGCATACTGTTAACACCACCAGCTTCAATTGGCATAAAAGCCTTAATCTTTTTCCCATAGAATTGCGACACCATATCATACAGTACTTGATATTCATTTCCATTGATTCCTTTTTCACAAAGAATTGTTGGCGCACCCATCATGGCAATCGGGACGATTAAGTCGTCATCAGCAACTTCATCAACACTGAGCATCGTGATGGGGCCGCATTCTTTAATTGCTGCCATTGCAATGAGTTTGCCGATATATGGATCGCCACCGCCACCAGAGCCAAGCAATGCTGCACCTAGTGCGATATCTTCAATTTCATCTAACCCAATTTTTCTCATATTATTTACTCCTAGTTATTTGCTGTTACAGCGCTTTTCTCTTTACTCGGATTCAATTTATTTAAGGCAATGTAAAGCACCATCGAAACAACGATTCCGTTAATAGGACCAATTAGAATTCCTTCTTCGCCTGTCCAATAGGCAACAACAGAACCAACGGCGAAGGCAATTATTCCATTGATATTAAAGTCTTTATCGATCTTGAAGTTCTCTTTTTTACCCTTACCTACAATCCAATAGCTTGCCATAATCACACCAGCAACTGGTGGGATAAATGCGGTTAGAATTCCAAGGAAATCTGTGAAGTTATTCATAATTCCGAAGCTGGCAAGGATTGTACCAAATAATCCAGCAGCACCTGTCATGATACTTCTTGTCTTCTCACCACCACCCAAAAGGTTTGCAAAAGCGATTCCACCAGAGTATGCGTTTGTTACATTGGTAGTCCATGTCGCCAAGATTAAGGCAATAAGTCCGAAAGCTGGTAATCCTAGGGCTGTTAACACTTCTGTAATATCAAATTTCCCTGTGATGATTGTCATGAATGCGCCTAGAAGAATGACTAGTAACCCAGACGGGAATACACCAATTACAGATGACTTAATCACATCAGTTCTGCTTTTTGCATATCGAGAGTAATCACCTGCGATGACACCACCTAGTGCAAAAGACCCAACGACAAGGCCAATGCCTGTGACAAGACTCATACTAGATTGTGGTTGATGATTCGATAGAATTGCGGAAACCTCATAATTATTAATGGTTAAATATACACCATAAACCAATACAATTATTAGTGCTGGAACTGCTAAATAGTTCAAGTATTTCAAAGCATTATAGCCGTACATTGCTGTCAATGTCATCACAATTCCCCAGAATAATGAGGATATCCACACAGGAATATCGACACCAATAATGCCACTCATCATAGCTGAAAATGAAGCTCCACAAACTGCTGTTTGAAAAGCAAACCAGCCAATACATGCGATAGCTAGTAGTACTGATATTAAATATTTTCCACCTTTAACGCCTAATACACTTGCCGATACACTTACAGTTGGTAGGCCAGTATCACATCCCTGCATTCCCATGAAACACATATAAGTAATGACAATTCCATAACCAACTAGAATAGCAATCACAACATTGGTGAGGGAAAGACCCGCTCCTAACATACCACCTACCATTAAACCTGGGATACAAATCATGGCGCCTGTCCATATTGCAGCGATACTTCCCCATGATTGCCTTTCCTCTGGTTTAATTTCAAAAGATTGATTCATAAAGTCTCCTCCTCTTCCTGTTTTAATAAAAAAAATTCCTCATGCCAGATTTGTCTGGATCAGGTTATCGGATTATTATACAAAAATTCTGAATAATCGGCAAGCTATTTTCAGTTTATTTCGACAATTTGCGACAATTTTATTTTTCAATAAAATTAAAATCAAATTTGCATGAAATAATTGCAGAAATTGATCAGGAAATGTTACGATTACAAGAGGTTTTATAATGAATTAGGAGGGGTGAAATGCCTGAATTGAAAAGAACACCTTTATTTGAAGAATGCAATAAGCTTGGCGGTAGGATGATAGATTTTGGTGGTTGGGAATTACCGGTCCAATTTACTAGCATTTCTGATGAACATGAAACTGTGCGCAACAAAGCTGGTTTATTCGATGTTTCGCATATGGGCGAATTTACTTTGAAAGGTGCAGGATCTACAGCGTTTTTACAATCAATATTGACCAATGATGTCTCGAAAGTGAAAGTTGGCAGAGCACAGTATAATATCATGTGCTATCCAAATGGTGGTGCAGTTGACGATTTAATTATTTACAAAATTGCAGATGATGATTTTTTCATTTGCGTCAATGCTTCAAATATTGATAAGGATTTTGAGTGGATGAAAGAGCATATGCCTGAAGGTCTGGAGCTAGTGAATATTTCAGAACAGATAGGTCAGGTTGCTTTACAAGGTCCATTAGCAGAAAAGGTTCTACAAAAGCTAACCAAAGTCGATTTAAGTGAGATTGCATTCTTTGGATTTGCAAAGGATGTTGTCGTTGCAGAAGTACTCTGTACCGTCGCAAGGACTGGTTATACCGGTGAAGATGGGTTTGAACTCTATGCTGACGCCAAGCAGATTGCTACCGTTTGGGGCAAAATCCTTGAAGTCGGGACAGAAGAAGGTGTGCTACCTTGTGGACTAGGTGCTCGTGATACACTTCGGTTTGAAGCCTGCTTACCATTGTATGGTCAGGAACTTTCACCAACTATTTCGCCGATTGAGGGTGGGGTTGGCTTTGCAGTCAAAACGGATAAAGAAGCCGACTTTATTGGAAAAGAAGCTCTGAAGCAGTACAAGGAGTCAGGCGCACCACGTAAGTTGGTTGGGATTGAAATGATTGATCGTGGGATACCTCGGCATGGCTATCCAATATTTGTTGGTGAAGAACAAATAGGTGAACTAACAACAGGTACGCAAGTCCCAATCACCAAAAGAAACATCGGGTTAGCACTAATTAAGAGTTCTTTTGCAGAAATCGGTTCAGAAGTACAAGTTGAGATCAGAGGCAAGAAGCTAACAGCGAAAATCGTCCCAACACCTTTTTACAAAAGAAATAAGTGAGCAGAATGATAAATAATAAAAGGAAGTGACCACATGCAACATCGTTATTTACCAATGACCGAGCAGGATCAGAAAGATATGCTGGCAACGATTGGTGTCCAATCAATTGATGAGTTGTTTGCGGATATCCCAGCAGATGTGCGTTTTAAAGGTGACTACAACATCAAACCCGCTGCTACAGAATCTGATTTAATTGCAGAAATGACTTCTCTTTCTGCAAAAAATGCAAATCTTCGAGATTACAAATCTTTCTTAGGTGCTGGTGTTTATGATCACTACATACCAGTTATTGTAGATCATGTGATTTCTCGTTCAGAGTTCTATACTGCCTACACACCGTATCAGCCTGAGATTTCTCAAGGTGAGCTACAAGCTATCTTTGAATTTCAAACAATGATTTGTGAAATTACTGGGATGGATGTTGCCAATTCATCAATGTATGATGGCGGAACTGCTCTTGCAGAGGCAGCTATGCTAGCTGCTGGACATACTCGTCGCACGCAAATACTTGTCTCAAAAGCAGTGCAACCAGATACAAGAGAAATTCTACACACATATGCAAAGGGTCAAAACTTACAAGTGGTTGAAGTCGAAACAAAAGATGGCATTACGGATCTTGATGCACTTGAAAAGCTGATTGATGATCAAACTGCTTGTGTAATCACACAGTATCCGAATTTCTTCGGACGTATCGAGGATCTAGCTAAGATAGAGCAGTTGACGCATTCAGGAAAAGCATTGTTTGTTGTCTCTACGAATCCACTAGCACTTGGAGTATTACAACCTCCAGGGAATTTTGGTGCAGATATTGTCATTGGGGATGCACAACCATTTGGTATTTCGACGGCGTTTGGAGGACCACATTGTGGTTACTTTGCAGTCACAGAGAAGTTAATGCGTAAAGTTCCAGGTAGGTTAGTGGGGCAAACCGTTGACGAAGATGGAAAACGGGGCTTCGTATTAACTTTACAGGCGCGCGAACAACATATCCGTCGTGATAAAGCCACCTCAAATATTTGCTCTAACCAGGCATTAAATGCCTTAGCTGCCTCAGTTTGCATGACAGCACTTGGAAAAGCGGGACTGAAAGAGATAGCAATAAGAAATATTCAACATACTCATTATGCAAAGGAAGCATTGAAGAGCGTTGGATTGACTGTTGTTCATGATGGACCTTGCTTCAACGAATTCATTATTCAACTCCCAACTAATGTAGATACGGCTAATAAACAGCTGCTACAGAAGGGTATCATTGGTGGTTTCAACTTAGAAAAGGACTATCCTGAACTTAAGAATTGCATGTTAGTATGTGTAACGGAAATGCGTTCAAAAGCAGAAATCGAGCTATTTGCTAAAGAAATGGGGTGCTTGCATGCGTAATTTTGATCAATCACTGATTTTCGAAGTAAGTAGAGCTGGAAGAAAAGGATATTCATTACCTGCAAGCGATATTCCAGAAGTAAATCTTTCGGATTTACTTCCTGCTGAATATATTCGGACAACAGCTGCTGAATTGCCTGAAGTTGCAGAACTAGATATTATGCGGCACTATACGGCATTATCCAATCGGAATTATGGTGTCGACACAGGTTTCTACCCATTGGGTTCATGTACAATGAAATACAATCCGAAGATTAACGAAAATATCGTGCGCATGGCTGGATTTGCCCATCTTCACCCCTATCAACCTGAGGAATCTGTTCAAGGTGCGTTAGAATTGATGTATGATCTTCAAGAGCATTTGAAAGAGATTGCAGGAATGGAGGAAGTTACACTTCAACCCGCAGCAGGCGCACATGGTGAGTGGACAGGTCTGATGCTGATTCGTGCCTACCATGAGTCAAGAGGAGATATGAAGCGTACCAAGGTGCTTGTGCCAGATTCAGCCCATGGAACTAACCCTGCTTCAGCAACAATTGCTGGATATGAGACAGTGACAATCAAGTCTTTGGAAAATGGACTGGTGGATATTGAAGACTTGCGTGCACATGTCGGTGATGATACTGCAGCGCTAATGTTAACAAACCCAAATACAGTTGGACTCTTTGAAGAGAATATTTTGGAAATGGCAAGCATTGTTCATGGTGCTGGCGGAAAGCTCTATTATGATGGGGCGAATTTGAATGCTGTGATGTCAAAAGCACGTCCTGGAGATATGGGTTTTGATGTTGTTCACTTGAATCTACACAAAACCTTTACTGGACCACATGGCGGTGGAGGTCCTGGTTCTGGACCAGTCGGTGTAAAAGCAGAACTGATTCCATTCTTACCTCGTCCGGTTGTTGTGAAAGAGGATAATGTCTTCAAACTAGACAACAATCGACCAGAGAGTATTGGTCGCGTCAAACAGTACTACGGAAACTTTGGAATCAATGTTCGAGCCTATGCCTACATTCGAACAATGGGACCTGATGGTTTGAAAGCAGTAACCGAATATGCCGTGTTAAACGCAAACTACATGATGCGCCGTTTGCAATCACACTTTGATCTACCATTCGATCGGCACTGTAAGCATGAGTTTGTTCTAAGTGGCCGTCGACAAAAGAAGTTAGGTGTTCGAACCTTAGATATTGCAAAACGCTTATTGGATTTCGGTTACCACCCGCCAACGATCTACTTCCCATTAAATGTGGAAGAATGTATCATGATTGAACCAACAGAAACTGAATCAAAGGAAACCTTAGATGGATTCTGTGACGTGATGATCCGAATTGCTAAAGAAGCTGAAGAAAATCCAGCAATTGTGCAAGAAGCTCCACATACAACAGTTGTGAAACGGCTGGATGAGACGCTAGCAGCTCGAAAGCCAGTGTTAAGATATAAATCTGGAGAAGTAAACTAATTTATTGCATTATAATAGCTCAATCACTTTCATTTGTGATTGAGCTATTATATTTGATCACGAAGCCAATCACTAATGAAACGCTGAAGAATTCTTGAGGTGAATTAGTAGCTTTGTTGTCGAGGTTGAGGGAGGATTCCAAGATGTGGGTGAAGAAAAATGAACTGTGAGGTTATTTCTAGTACTTTGCCAGTTCCTTTTCAAATTCAACTAAGATTTTCGGCATTTTTGGAAGCTTTGTGTTGACATTGATATCCTTTACTTTAAGAAGCTCAATATCTGCAGTGTTTTGGTATAGCTTAGTTGTATGATCCTTTTGTTGTTGAATCATTTGGTAAATAATATCTAGTTGAGAATCTGATTCTTTCCACAAAAAACACGTCGCTTCTTTCAAACCTCTAACATCAGTTTTGAGAATTGCAACATCAGCTTTCAATTCTGCAACATCAGCTTTCAGTATGGCAACATCAGCTTTCAATTCTGCAACGTCAGCTTTCAGTATTGCAACATCAGCTTTCAACTCAGCTATATCTTGCTTCATAACTGCAAATTCTTTTTCAAGATTTGAAGTGCTTGTACCAAGTGTTTCAAGTGCCTCGAAGATTTTGTGGAGAATGGGTTGTAAGGATTCTGTCATTATGTCACCTCCCTTCATGATTAGTTTCCATTTTACAGAAAAATGGAGGAATCGTCAAAGGAGATTGTAGATAATTTTCACATTAAAAATCCACAAAAATCATTGTTTAATCAAGATTTTGTGGACTTTTGTTTGACTATTTGCTTGAAGCCTTTGAAAGTGTTTCTAACATGGTGTTTTTACTGTTATTATCGGTATTTTGCCAAATTACTTCAAAGAGGACACCCAATCCAGGTAGCATTTTCTCTTCACCGTTCGCAATTGCATCTTCAATTATTTCTTGAAATTGATCTGTAGTGTTGCCTTTTATATTTCCAAACACTGCATGTCGAATGTCTAAGCTCATGGTTTTCCTCCAACAAAAATTAATTTATTGCAATTTCCCAATAGAAGTTCCAAAGCGGAAGAAGAGTTGAAAGCTTGCTTTGGGAGTTTGCAAAATAATTCCTTGCTATAGTTTTTACCTATCAAGCTTTTTTATTCTTATAAAATCCCTTATAATAAGGAAATGTACAAAATAAACGAGACAAGGTGTTTCTATGCAATTTATTGATTCTGTTCAAAATAAGCGAGCAAAGCAGTGGAGGAAATTATTGACTCACAAAGAGCGTGAGGAGTCGAGGATTTTTCTCGTTGAAGGATTTCATTTAGTGGAAGAAGCAATAAAATCAGGTGCAGTGTTTGAGCTGATTATCGGACCAGATGTCAACGTACCTGTTGATTGGAAAATCGATAATATCCCTACATTTCAAGTGTGTGCTGAAATTGCGAAATCTCTTTCTGACACAGGGACTTCTCAAAATATTTTTGCCACATGCCGTCAAATTATGTACAAAATCAGCTGGGAGCACACTAAGACTGTATTGATGATAGATGCTGTCCAGGATCCTGGGAATGTTGGTGCGTTAATCAGAACCGCTGATGCGGCAGGTATTAATATGGTGATATTAGGTGAAGGCTGTGCTGATCGCTATAATCCGAAAACCCTTCGAGCATCACAGGGAAGTATCTTTCATTTGCCAGTTTTGAAATTAGCGCTGGACCAAGTCATTCTCGATTTGCAAGCAACTGGTACAAAAGTGATTGGATCCACAATGACGAATGCTACATCATTGTATGAAATAGAGCACCCAGAAAGGTTTGCACTGATTGTAGGCAATGAGGGTAGCGGTGTGAGCAGAGAGTTGCTAAAGAAATCAGATCAGAATATATTTGTGCCAATCTTTGGACGGGCAGAGTCCTTGAATGTAGCAGTTGCTACTGGAATAATGCTTTATGAGTTAAAGAAGTAGTGGCAACGGATGATGCCACTTGGAAGCTAAGCTTCAACTGGAATACTGTCATAAGCTTACGAAGTGCTTAGCACAACACAAAATTTTTACATAGAGAGGAATTATTTCAAATGCAAGAGAAATTAAAAGCTTTACAACAAGAAGCGGCAAGGATCATTGAAAAAGCAACGAGTTCAAAAATACTGAATGACATTCGTGTTGCCTATCTTGGAAAGAAAGGGTCAATCAGTGAATTGATGCGCGGAATGGGCGGTTTGTTACCAGAGGAACGACCAAAGTTCGGTGCTATCATTAATGTTGTGAAAGACGAGCTCGCAATGTTAATTGAACAAAGGGCATCTGCAATTGAACAGATTGAAACGAATGCACAGCTCGCGAATGAATCGATTGATATTTCCCTTCCAGGTGCACCAATAAACACTGGGAGTCGCCACATATTAACAAAAGTTGTTGAGGAAATCGAGGATTGGTTTATTGGCTTAGGTTATACAGTAGCTGAGGGTCCTGAAGTAGAAAGTGACCAATTCAATTTTGAAATGATGAACTTTCCAAAGGGTCACCCTGCTCGAGATATGCAAGATTCATTCTATATTACAGAGGAAGCATTACTCCGAACGCATACGTCACCTGTTCAAGCGCGTACAATGCTAGCGAAAAAAGGTGTCGGGCCAGTGAAAATTATTTGTCCAGGCAAGGTGTTTCGAAGTGACGATGATGATGCTACTCATTCTCATCAATTTATGCAAGTTGAGGGATTGGTTGT